>JAUYDP010000304.1 GCA_030691805.1 Dehalococcoidia bacterium
GGCCGAAAAGGAGTCCCTTGACGCTCGTGGCATCTCAGCGAACGAACTGGCGGAAGGCGTTGAGATAATAACCCGCAACAAGGTGCTGGGCCTTATCCAGAAGGCCGACTTTACAATAGATTTCTAGGAGGGGGAGCATGGCTAATCTATATCTATTGGACAAGGCCATCGGACAGAACGGCCTGCCCATCGCTGCCCAGGACAAGGGGGCCAAGGTAGTGCTCATACAGGACGGGGTCTACCTGAACACTGGTCCTTTGCAGAGGGCGGGCGTCGAGGTCTACGCCGTGGCACAGGACCTGAAGAAGCGAGGCCTCGACAACGGACTGGGGTCCCAGGTTAAGGTCATCGACTATAGCCAACTGGTAGACCTGATCCTTACGAACAAGGTGGTCAATTTCAGCTAGGGCCCAACTTTGCATATCCTCCGGGCTAAGGAGTGAAGATCATGGATAGGCATGCGGACAAGACCATAGATATAAAGGGGCTTATCTGCCCTTACACCCTCATTGAGACCAGGGACACCCTCAAGGCCCTTGAGCCGGGACAGGTGCTGGAGGTAGTGTGTGACTATAAGCCGGCAGCCAAGGTCACCATACCCTCATTCTGCGAGAAGAAGGGGTATCCCCTGGAGATTGTGGAAGATGGTGTGGCCGCCTGGCACATATTCATTACCAAGAGCAGCTAGGAACCATTAGGACCGGTTCAGTCTCCCAGGCGCTGGCGGAATTGACCGCGCCGCTAGCGCCTGGAGGGCAGCTAAATGGGCGCCACTGGGGGTAAAGACCTGAGCATCTGGGTGGATGGCACCAGCGGCTTCGCCTGGCAGTGGGCCTGGTACCTGCGAGACTATAAGAATGTCGCATATCCTGCACTGGATACGCCTGGGGATCCACCTACAGCGGATGTTGTGATAGTCCATGCCAACAACGTGGAGAAGATACGGCCCCCGCTGACGGCCTACAACGAGGGCAAGCGCTATCGCCACCGCTGGTGGTTCCCAGAGATATACCGGGACCTGACTCCCCCAAAGCTCCTGGTATCTCTGGGTGATGGCGCCCAATGGTCGCAATGGGTTAGGTATTTCATTAACCGGGAATTGCCAGCTTCTCTGGGCCCCAACCCCCTGGGATCAGAGGACGGTTACGTGTTCTTCCGGAAGGACCTGGCCCCGCGTCTGGAGAGTTAAGGTGGGAAAGTCAGCCCTGATCGCCGCGCCGAAGAACCAGGCGGCTGAACGCTGGAATAGGCCCAGGCCAACGAAAGGCCTCCACCGAGGCCATCCCAAAAGGGGTCCCCCTGGAGAGCTCAGCAAGTTCTTCCCTTATATAGGCATGCATCCAGAGCCATGCGGAAAGATCATAGATATGAGCTTCGCCTCCCGGTTTCAGGACCCGCCAGATCTCGGCCAATCCATGGGAAGGGTCTGCCCAGTGGTGGAGAGAGAGGGTGCTCACCACAGTATCGAAATGGCCGTTGGGAAAACGCAGATCAGCCACATCGCCAACCTTGAATTCGACCCTTTCCGAGAGCCCTGCTTCCGTTGCCCTGCGGGCGGCCCGTTCTACCATTGATGGTGATATGTCAACGCCGATTACCCTGATGGTAGGAGATAGTTGCGCCATCAGCACCGCAAGCCGGCCAGGCCCGCTCCCGACCTCGAGGACGAGAGTTGAAGGATTCAGCGCAACCACTTCCTCAGCGACCCGCCGGTAGAAGCCCTCCAGCAATGAAGTGACTAGGGTATCATAGAGCCCGGCGCTGGGCAGGTCGAAGGCGCGGAGATTGTTGATGAGTTGCCTGAAGGCCTGACGGCGTATTCCACGATACAGGAATACTGCCCCCATAATTGCGAGGGTAACCAGCCATCTCTTCCTAGGTACGGGCATTTAGTACTACACAACCTTGCCGTTCAGCATTTCATTTCGACAGTAGCTTGTATCCGTCCCTCTCCCAGGCGATCATGCCTCCTGTCAGATCAAGCACGTTCGTATATCCCAAGCTGACAAGTATCTGCGCCGCGGTCCTGCTCATGCTGCCGCTCATGCAATACACAACTATTCTTGCACCCTTGTCCGGTGGGAACTTGCCGATGTTTTTCTTGATCTCGTTGTAGGGAATCTTCGCGTCCGTACCCTCTATCTCTCCAGCGTAGGGGATATGCACATTGACAAAGTAGAAGTTCTTGCTCTTAAGCATCTGAGCAAGCTCGTCGCTTTTTATGCTAGTATAGCCGCCCTGCGGTGTTGGAATCTGCGAAAGACCATCTCCGACCAAATTCTCAGGACCCCGCACTAATGAAACGGCTCCTACAAGCAACAGAGCAAGGACTGGTAGTATAACAAACCAAAACTTTCTGTTCATGACTCCTCAGGAATTAATCTATTTAAGTTGATATTACCACTACTAGCCCTACTATAGCATACCGATTAGTTCAACAACCCTGCCCGGGAAAGGGTTATTCGCGAATTACTAATCTGGTTTTAAGCCTCCCTTAATGCTGGTCTAATACTTCCGTGCCATTCTAAAGGAGAAGTTATCGCGATGGGTTACATTTAGAAGGTGTTCTAGTAGAAGGTGTTCTAGGCTTGAAGTCATCGAGAGCCTCCAGGCCTCCCCGAGAAAAGGATGGCGGCCCTAAGCGAAAAGCCCAGCGAAAACCACTCAAGGGATTCCGGCTGAAGCCATGGGCACTCGGCGCCTTGGGGGCGTTTTTAGTCGTTGCTGCTATAGGCGCGATGGTCTGGGCCGCACGACCCAAGGGTACAGGTGAAGGCCTGAGCCCACAGGCCCAGCCCGTCGCAGCGC
>JAUYDP010000397.1 GCA_030691805.1 Dehalococcoidia bacterium
GTACGGGGGTGTCCCCAACTCTCCCACATCACTAGCGCCGCTGGGCCGGGGGTACGGGGATGTCCCCAACTCTCCCACATCACTAGCGCCGCTGGGCCGGGGGTTCGGGGGTGCCCCCCCCTCTCCCACATCACTGGCGCCGCCAAGCCGGGGGTACGAGGGTATCCCCAGCTCTCCCACATCACTGGCGCCGCTGGGCCGGGGGTACGGGGGTGTCCCCCGCTCTCCCATATCACTGGCGCCGCCAGGCCGGGGGTACGGGGGTGTCCCCCGTATATTTTTCCCCTCGGGGGGCGGGGTTGGGGCCTGCTCCCCACCAACCTGGCCCCTATCCAGAAGCCTGAGCACCAGATATATCGCCAGCGCAGCCAGAAGCGCCAGCAAGCTGTACATCCTGGGCATCCGATCGAAGTAGACCAGAAAAGGAGAAACCGCCGCCAGTAGCCCGGCAATAAGCCCTCCCCAAGGACCCAACAGACGCTGACCCAGCTTATAAGTGAGCGTCACCGTCAAAAGCCCGAACACAGCCGATAGAAAGCGCACCGCCAATTCAGTCAGGCCGGAGGCCGCCATCCATGCGTGCAATACATAGTAGAAAAGGGGAGGGTGGCTGTCCATGGCAGTTGCCAGCGTCAGCGCCGGCAGGTCCTTGAGGGCCAGGTAAACCGACCAGGCGGCGTCGCCGGAGAGTTGCAGGTCCGGCAGTCCAACGACCCTAAGGGCAAAAGCCAGCCCCAGTACCAGCAAAATCCAGCTATTACGTGGCCTGGACGTCAATCCGGCTGCTCCTCTAAGGGTTTCCTGGCCAGGGCAACCAGCGAGAGACCGAAGGGGAAGGAGTTCCTCTTCAACCAACAGGCCTCGGCCGCCAATAGCCTGGTCAAGATAGCGTTTATAGGCCGCAGGGTTGGCCTCAGGTCAGAAGCGGCGTCACCATTACGTTCCAGCGCCCTTTTAACCAGAGCCAGCGGGAAAAGGAGGAAGTTTGCGTAGCTTACCCGCTCAACCACCATGCCCACCTCTTTGAGCTTCGCCACCAACTCCGCCGAATGGTAGCGATGCCTGGTGTGCACCATCGCGTCGTGGTGGCCACGCAGAAAATCAAAGGCTGGCACCCGTACAAGGAGATGGCCTCCCCCCTTCAGGACCCGGTGGAACTCCCGTAGCGCTGAGAGATCGTCCACCACCGCCCGGTGGTAAAGAACGTCGAAGCTGGTTACCAGATCGAAAGACGCCTCAGGAAAAGGCAGACGGTCTACCGATGCCTGGGTTACCCTCTCCTTGCCCCGTATACGGCAGAAGTCCATGGATTCCTTGGCCAAGTCCACCCCGTACGAGTGGCCGTATTCTTCCAGAAAGTCCATTCCAGCCCCAGTCCCGCAGCCGGCGTCAAGGACCCTCCGGTTGCCGGCTCCCGCTGGTCCGAGAAAGGCCCGGTTGACCCAGCGCATCCCCACGTACCACCAGTGGGAATTTTCAAGATGGTACATCCGAAGGTATTCTTCCTTCTCCAAACACCGACCCCCGCCCAGTCTTATTGTATTCTATGGCCCGGTGTAGGGAAGGTCAAGGGAACCTTTATCAGCCGTCAGCTATCAGCCGTCAGTTATCAGTGCCAGGCAATTTCACCAGATTTTAGGTGCAGACTTAAAACTTGAACGTCCTGTTTTGACTACAAACCCTAAACCCTAGACCCTAAACCCTAATCCCTAAACCCATGACTCTTAATCCTTATTCCTCCCAGTAGTCGTTGGGCCTCAACTGCTTGTGGTAGCCTAACAGGTCGTCGCCTTTTACAAAAAGGTCGTTGGCCCAAGGCATGTTCCTAACACTCCAGCGCACTAAGGTGTGTAGCATTCCATAGGGCTTGTTGAAGGGGCAGACCCGGATGCAGTTAGTACAGGTGGTGCCGTTGACCGCCCAGTAATTCAAGCATTTTTCGGCGTCTATGGGCCATTTTAACACTCCGCCGTTATTGGAGATGTTGATTGGATCGGTAGTGCGATCGCCGTGGGAGATGGCCTGGCTGGGGCAGTAGCGGGCGCATTTCTTGCACTTCTCGCACATATCCAAGACCCCCAGTTCCAGGGGTGGGTCTGGCTCCAGGGGAAGGTCGGTGAGGACCTTGGCTAGCCGGACCCGTGGGCCGAACTCCCTGGTGATGAGAATACCGTTCCGGCCTAGCTCTCCCATTCCCGCATCAATGGCCATGGGTATGTTAAGGCCCGTGTCGTTCCCTGATGGCAAGGCTGTATAACCCAGGTCGCGAATGAACTGGGCCAGAGACCCAGCGACGAAGGCCATTTGGGAATAGGCGACACCGACCGAGGCCCCCGCTATGGCCGAGGGGCTGGTGCGTACCATATCATAGTCCATCTCGATGGCTACGACGACCGCGTATTTGATCTGGGAAGGGACCTCCATCTCCCGGTATTCACGGGTGACGAAGTGGAATGAATGGGAGTATAGCCAGCGGCGGTCCAGTTCACATATACCTATGAGGCAGGCGCCCAGGGAACTCGCTACCTTCTTCACAACCTCCGACATCCCGGCAGGGTCAGCCCCTTCCATCCTGGCGCCGGAGGGCAGCGCGTGGTAATGGGCAGTCTCAGGAGAGTCCCAAGAATAGAGGCCATAGTCGTGGATCTGGATGCCTTTGGCGAATCCCATCTCCACGTACCAACCGGCGTTCTCCCAGGCCCGTTCCAGCAGAGTATAGCCCTCCTTGCCCTTGGGGAGGGAGGGACTCCACAGTTTCTTGCCCAACTCTTTAAGGGCGGGGTCCCAGCGGACCCGCTTATACATATCGAACCGCTGGTCGAATTGCTCTACCGGGCCTACCAGGTATTTGTTGGTACCTTGAGTCCTCATGGCAGATTTACACTATGGTTCCTAGTTTGTAATTTTAATCGAGGCTGTTTCGATAGGTAGGATAACATATGACCTCCTTGGCGTTCAAGTCAGGGGCTGAGGAAAGGTTGGGAGGCCACATAGGGCCTCACGTAGGCAACCAATTTCCCGTGTCAACCCAAATAAAAATGTTACCGAGGGGCCCATTTTAAGGCCTTCTGGATTTGAAGCTGGGGTTTGTTTATAATAGCTATAGTTATGAAAGCTCGGAAGACAGGGTTTAGGGACGAGGGTATGCAGTTATGAAAGGCGCCATTCGAGAGATCCTGGAGACGGTGCTCTTAACGGCAGTCGTCTTCCTGCTGGTCCATTCCCTGGTGCAGAACTTCAAAGTGGAAGGCTCTAGCATGGAGCCCACGCTTTATTCCGGACAGTACCTTCTGGTGAGTAAAGCGTCTTATCTGAGACTAGACAATGATCTGCTTGGCTTCGTTCCCGGCTTAAAGATTCCTGTTGATTTCATCCTCCAGCCTTTTGGCCAGCCTAAGCCGGGAGATGTGGTGGTCTTCCGGTATCCTCGGGATCCCCAGAAGGACTTCATCAAGCGAGTAATAGCCGGACCAGGAGACACAGTCCAGGTGAAGAACGGCCAAATCTGGGTGAATGGCCGTTTGATAGACGAGCCATACCTCCAGGACCGGCCCAGCTATACGGTGGCCCTTCAGACGGTTCCCCCTGACAATTACTTCGTCCTGGGCGACAACCGTAATAACAGCAGCGACTCGCACGTTTGGGGCCTGGTGCCTCGAGAGAACATCGTAGGCAAAGCCTGGGTCATCTACTGGCCCATGCGAAACGTGGGCATGGTGCCTAATTATGCTCTTGCGGTCGGACCGTAATCTGCTGGGATTGCGTTCTCTTAGGGTTACCACAGAGAACACAGAGACCACGGAGAAAAAATAACGATATAGTCTCTGGTGAAAATACAACTCCCTGAGTGGCACAGGCCTCTGGCCTGTCTGCCCTGGCGAGACGCCTGGGCCACCCTTGCTGGGCATTTTCATGTCCCGGTGGCGCCCCGACAGGGGCATGGGGAACTGTGGTGAATTATGGATTACCGCAGAGCACGTGGAGACCGCGGAGAACGATTATAATAAGTTTCTATGCACTCCGTGTTCTCTGTTGTGACTTGTGGACCACAACAGGGCACGCAGATACATCGTAGTACAACTAGAAGAGAAAACTCTCCGCGCTCTCGGCGGTCTCCGCGGTGAATAAGACCTTCGTTCGCTGGAAAAATCTCTGGCCTGGATTTGAAAGGCATGATTAGTTGACCGCTCAATTTGATCGAGTAAAGCAGATCCTTATAGATACCGGCACCCTTCTAGAGGGCCATTTCCTCTTGACCTCCGGTCGCCATTCAGGCGCTTACGTCGAGAAATTTCGGATCATCCAGCACCCGGACCACACCCAGGGGCTTTGCTCCATGCTAGCCGGAGCCGCCCGAGAGTTGAGGGTCCAGGTGGTGGCAGGTCCTACTACCGGCGGGATCATCCTGGCCTTTGAGGTGGCGCGCCAGATGGGGGCCCGGGCCATCTTCGCTGAGAAGTCTGGTGAACGCCGGGTCTTCCGCCGCAGCCTGAGGCTATCGCCAGGCGAGCGGGTCCTGGTCGTGGATGATATCCTGACTACCGGCGGGTCCCTGAGGCTGGTGCTGGATGAGGTGGCACGCTGGGGCGCACAGGCCGTGGGAGTAGGCGTCCTGGTGGACCGCAGTGAGGCCGCGCCGGATTTCGGGGTTCCCCTGTTCTCTTGCCTGCGTTTGCCTATCTCCAGCTACGAGGCTGGGGAATGCCCTCTCTGCGGAGAGGGATTGCCCCTGGTAAAGCCGGGTGGTGGATAGGCGTCGTTAGCGCGCCCTATCTAATCCCTATCTAAAAGCCTCACGAGAATGCCTCTACAGCCGGCTGCCGCTAGCCTGCCCGAGGACTCCGGCCTTGGTAATTCGGGCCGGTATCTTTTCTTCGGGCTGGGCCTATTGATGGTGTCCATTAACGCCACGATAGTGGCTGTCGGCATACCCACGCTCACAACAGCCCTGAATACGTCGCTGAACTGGGTAAGCGGGACGCTGACAAGCTATCGGTTGGTCCAGATCGCGGCCATGCCGGTGTTAGGTGGGCTCAGCGATTCG
>JAUYDP010000107.1 GCA_030691805.1 Dehalococcoidia bacterium
TCATGACTCCCTCGGCGTCAACCCAACTGGTGAATATAGCGAAGAGGGTAGGGCCGGACCCGGCCAGATGCACGCCGGCGGCCCCGGCCTGGAGCAGCCGTTGCCTGTACCCCTCCAATCCGGGGAAAACGTTGAAGGCTACCTCTTCGAAAACGTTATAGAGCAAATCGTCCTTCACCGGCTCCCCCGCCTTTAAGGCCTGCGCCAAGGTCTGGGAGCGCTCGCCCCTGGAGTAGTGCTCTGGGGTAAGCGCCTCGTAGAGCTTACGCGTCTTATCAGTCAGCAGAATGGGTGGGTGGAGTAAGGCCAACCAGACCCCGGGAGGCGAAGGTAAGGGAGTAATAATCTCGCCCCGGCCCTCGGCCAGCCCGGCGCCTCCGTAGACAAAGAAGGGCACATCCGAGCCCAGCGCCGCAGCCATCTCCGCCAGTTTTACTCTGGGAATTCCCACCCCAGAAAGCCGGTTAAGCCCCCGCAGTGTAGCGGCGGCGTCACTGCTGCCTCCTCCCAGACCGGCGGCCTCCGGGATGCCCTTAGCAAGGCGAAGTCGGGCGCCATCGGGGCATCCGGTAGCGGCTTTGAACATGTGAGCAGCCTGGAGCACGAGGTTGGTTGCACCGCTCAACGAAGGCTGATCGCATTCTAACGTGAAGTCGCTGGCCTTTTTCATAGTCAAGGTGTCGGCCAAGCTGATAGTCTGCATTACGCTGGCTATCTGGTGGTAGCCGTTGGGATAACGGCCAAGGACCTCCAGGGTCAGGTTGACCTTTGCGGGACAAAGCAGTTTTATGGGGTTGTTTCTCCTGGACAGTGATTCCTTCCACTAAAAAGGGCCCAGCGCTCTAATCAACTCTTGACCAATCAACCGGGCCGATTCGATCTCATCCGCGCTGGGCGCTGCTGCGAAAAAGGGATAACGATCTAA
Source organism: Dehalococcoidia bacterium (assembly GCA_030691805.1). GTDB lineage: Bacteria > Chloroflexota > Dehalococcoidia > JAUYDP01 > JAUYDP01 > JAUYDP01. Next base: position 926 of record JAUYDP010000107.1, read on the forward strand.
GAAATAGTAGGCGGTAATCTCCTGGCAGGCAAAACGGAATCGTTCAAGCGTAGCATCATGTATGGTTGCCTCGTCTAGAAGGGTTTGCAAATTATGCGTGCGCCGCAGTTGCCAACCTTTGGACAAGAGGTAGCCTTTGAGATACTTTTCCAGCGCCTGCTGAAGGTGGAACGCTGCATCTCCCCAGTCCTGCTCGGCAAGCCGTTTCTTGACTCGTTCGAAGTCTCGGGCTCCTTGAGTAAACCAGTCCTGCGGATAGGATGATTCCCTATCTTGCATATAGGATCTCGCCCCTAGCTAGTATTTCTTTGAAGAATTGGTCCCCCATCTCTAGCCGTGTTTCAAGTTCCTCAGGGGTTATAACAAAGGGAGAGAACTCCAAACCCTTGGTATCGACCGATACCAACTGGCAAACTTCAGCCCATCGCTTATGGAATGGAAGAGGAGTTCGTTTGACAATGAGCAGGTCAATATCGCTTTCGCTGTCCGGTTCACCATAGGCATAAGACCCGAAAAGGATAATTATTTCGGGATCATAATTCCCCTTAAGGTGTTCCACCAAGTTCTGAACAGTCCTTTTTACATCAGATCTTACTTGCATCTTGAATCACGTTTTCGTCTCGATCTAATCCCATGCTATATATAGACCAACCATGCAAGATTGTCAAAATACTTGCGCGGCCAAAATGTAGTCAGCTCTATTTCTTCAATACAACATTATCTCACACCCCTTTGATAACGCGGCAAAGCGCCGCCCACTCCTCCAACGAGAGCGTCTGGGGTCTCCGCTGGGGGTCAATTCCAGCTTCAACCAGGATGGCCTCGACCTTCACCGTCCCAAGGCCCAGCCCTGCGCCGAGTGTGTTGCGGAGTTGCTTTCGGGGCTGGCTGAAACCTGCCCGTACCACACGGAACAGTTCATCGGGCGGTACGTCAACGGCCGGTTTGGGAAACACCTCTATGCGGACGATGGCAGAGTTTACCTTCGGCACGGGGTAAAACGAGCGCGGAGCCACCTTTTCTACTATAATAGGACGGCCATAGAGCTGTATCCCTATGCTTAATCTGCTCATTTCCCCCGGTTTGGCGGTCATTCGCCTGGCTACCTCCTGCTGGACCATTACCACTAAAAGGTCAGGGCGTGCCGGCGTTTCGAGGAAGTGGCGAAGCACGGGGGCGGCGATATTATAAGGTAGGTCGGCTACGACTTTGTAGCGTATCTGGTCCAGGCGACTGAACATCGGTGTATCGGGGCTTTGGTTCATCTGGAGAGCCGGTCTTTCTGCTGACCTGTTTTCCATCTCGCCTTGCTCGGTTTGGAGTAGGGTAGCAGGGTCTAACCGGAGTATATCTGCCTGGACGATGGTAGTATTCTGATAAGCCGCCAGGCTTTCGATTAGGAACTCCGCAAGAGTGGCGTCTAGCTCAACGGCAATAACCCGGGCGACCCGACGGGCCAGTTCCTGGGTTAGGATACCCAGGCCTGGTCCCACTTCTATCACGGTATCTTGGGCGTCTAACTGGGCGGCAGCCAAGATGTTGTTCAGAACCCTGGTGTTGACCAGGAAGTGCTGCCCAAGGCCCTTGGCGGGCCGTTTCCCGATCCGTCGTAGAAGGCTCTTGGCCCTATGTAGTGGCGAGGCATGCCTCGCTACTACAGGTAGATTAGCCTGAAGTTGCCCTTGTCCCTCTTCATCAGTCGAGGACGTAGACATCAACCCACTGGGTAAACCAGAGACCGGTCTCTCCTTCCTCGAAGCCGAGGTCTATCCGGTTGCCGATTATGCCGCCACCGGTATCCCCTGCAACGGCCAACCCGTAGCCGGGGACATATAGCCTGGTATAGAGCTGGATAACCCGAGGATCAACCGCCACCACCCCTCGGCCGGCTGCCATCCCAGTATAGGTGATGCCGTAGGCCGGGTTGTTGGGAGCCTTCCCCCCGTGGCTGGCATTATAGGACGTGGCCAGCATACGCAGCTTCTGCCAATACCTGATAGGGCCGCTGCGAGTTTCCAGGGTCCGCCAGATCACCTTGGTCCCCGTGAGGATAACCTTGGAAACGGGCTCTTTATCCATCCAGTCCTTGACCAGACTCCGGCCTATCTCTTTCCCATCTTCGTAATCAATGCGGATGGAGCGTTTCAGCAATCCATCTTCGCCCTCCTGAGCGATTGCCTGGGTGTTTATCTCCAGTTCATCGCTCGTCCTTCGGAGCACCTGGTACTCCACCACCTCTTCCTCCGTTATCAGCTCGTCCGCAACACGAACGACCCTAATGGTGGTAGGGCCAACGATGGAGGTTTCGAGACCTGGCTGGACCCGATCATTACCCTTCAGGCTGATACCGAGATCGGCCAGGGCCTGGCCGACAGTCTGCCGGTGGGTGTAACTGCTGGCTATCCCGGCATCGGCGTAGACCACGACGGGCAAAGACTCCTGAAGAAAGGCATGCAGCCCGTTGCTTAAGGGCGTGTCTAGTTGGGGCTGAAGCAAGTCAGACTGCTTAGGGAAAATCCCGGCCTGGGCCAGGCCGTCGCGGAGCGTTGCTCCGGAGACGTCCAACTGGTAACTGGTGCCTCTCATGTGGAGGAAGACGCTGACCTTTTGGTCAAGTGCGGTAGCAACTGGCGAGGTCTGGGCCTCCTGGCTGGCGGGACGGCCCCCGCGGTTGGTCATGCTGCCAGGATCAAGCCGCTGGAACGCTGCCTCTCCTATACCCTGCTGAATGGCGAGGGCCATGGTTGAAGTGGCTGTAGGCCAGATAATAATCAAACCCAGAACAGGGACAACAATGGCTGAAAATATTCC
>JAUYDP010000132.1 GCA_030691805.1 Dehalococcoidia bacterium
CGTTTGGGGCGAACAGTTGGTGACAGACATAGTTTGACAAAAGCTAGCTTCCTCGGGGACAGATATGTTCTCGCGGACGGCCAAGAACAAAGAAAGACTGGGGGTTCAGCACGAGTAGCGGTAGTAGAAGTGGCGACGTCAGAATCAAAGCTGGAAAAAGGCGAAAATGGGGAACTGGTAGGAATGGTCGGGGCGAGAGGATTTGAACCTCCGACCTCAGCGTCCCGAACGCTGCGCGCTAACCAAACTGCGCTACGCCCCGATCCATGCCTATTATACGGGAGCGGCCTGTTTCAATCAAGGTGAACCGGATAGCCGCGCCGAGGCGCGTTTCTTGTCAGGTACGCCAAAATGCCCTATAATTCGTTGCGTAGGGCGCCGAATCGCAGGCCTCCGGCTCCACCCTCTATGGTGGCCCGCTAGCTCAACTGGCAGAGCGGCTGACTCTAAATCAGTAGGTTCCGAGTTCGAGACTCGGGCTGGTCACCAGAGTTACTTTGACACCACCACTGCCATCCCGCCAAAGTAGCCGGAAGCGCGTAGGAAATCCTCGTTCAGGTAATACCCGCCCCTGCCGGTGGCCGGGTCGTTGACGAAGACGCCTCTTTGGTCGTACCCCTTTACCACGACGGTATGCTCCGACGGGACCAGGTTAACTTTCGCCCCATTTATTTCGCGGAGTATGGGTTTCTGGGGCGTGGTGTACAGGGTGATCCAGGCGACCACCAGTTTGTCCTGTGCTAGAGCCTTCTTCAACGTTTCTAGCGAAAGGTCATAGACAACTTCGGCTTTGAGGCCGTGCTTCGTGAGAATCTTGGCGATAGGCTCGGCGTACACCCCATAATCATCAATCCACCCAAACAGCCCGTCAATGTTGCCCCGAAAACCCTTATGGGGGTTGGGATCGAGGGGAAGCTCAGCCACGATCTGCCGCTCCGGGAGGGCCACTCCGAAGTAGCTGGCAGCCATGGCCGCCGCCGAGGACTCGCACGATAGGTTCCTCTCCTGCCTGAAGGCGGGGACCGGCAAGACCAACTCCTGCAACTCCGCTTCAGGTTCCGGAGATTCAGGCTCTACAGCTTGAGCGGTGAAGAAGCCAAGCCCTTTCGCCAGATCGCCCGCCAGCACGCCCACCACCTCTCCCGGCCGGGGCATGTCCTGGACGCTGTCTACCCAAAGTTGGAGGGACCCTCTCTGAAACCTCTGGGCGATGAAAGGGCCGTGCCTCTCCGGGTTTGACGTCGGTAATCCGTAAAAGCTAATGGGGTCAGGATTACTGAGATATGCCTGGCGGATTTCCGGGTTTGTCATCCAGGAAAGTCTCGTTTCTTTGGCTTTGTTGAAATCTCCTCTTGAGCCGTCATCGCTTGAGGAATGGCGAGGGATACCCTTGGAGAGCAGCCAATCATCCTTACCCGAGCTGTAGAACTGGTCCATAACGTTGACCAGGACTGCCGAATTGGCCACAGAGCGCCATTGTAGTATTCCTCGTTGGAACCCCTGATGCAAAAAGCCACTTGCCTCAAAAACGCGAGACACCGGGAAGCCCAAAGTTGTGACCCCTCCAAGGCGCTCGAATTCCGAGAGGAAATTAACGCCATCCCGATTGCTCACCAGGAACCCGGTTTGGGGGAAGAACCGCGAGCCGGCTGGAGCCGCAGCCTCAACCCGTCCAGGACCCAATGGATTGCTCCATGACAAAGTTGAATCAAATGGAAACGCCGGCACTGCGGTCCCGAAAACCAGTAAGAGAGCGGTAATGAGCATAAAACGCTTGCTCTTAGACGTCTGGCCAAAAACCCTGGAAACGCAGCTCTTTGCGCCGAGTTCTGCCGAACAAATTCGGCGTTGAGCAACCGTAGCGCCGACTTCATTCGGCATACTCAATACCCCTGAAATCAGGCGGAACGGCCACATCTTAACCTGGTGCTCCTTGACATGGCGCTGACCGGTGGCTTCTGCCTACAGCAGCCGGCGCCAGCTCTTTCGTTACATATAGCGATCGCGAGAAGAAGCAGGGTCTCCGGCGTCGTGGTTACCCTGAGCACCGGACCTGGTCGGGGATCAGGCATGAAGGTTCGAACCTGACTCGAGTCCAAGGCTGGCCATAAAGGCGTCAAGGCGCCGGTAGGTGGCTTCCAGGTCGAATTCCCGCTCGTCGGCCATGTTGCCCTCGTAGGCCATTACCGGGATGCCAGCCCTAACCAGCCCCAGCCGGTTCTCGGCGATGCCCAGGGATAGGCCCTCGCAGCCCCGGTTGTAGTGCAGGATTACGCCGTCTACACGCCATTCGCGTACTACTCGCAAAAGCATTTGGGTCTTATACTGGTGATCGTAGAACTGATCATACAGAGGCTTGCGCACGCTCCACTCAGCCAGGAGGCGCAGCGCCTGGTCCCGCGACTGGATCCGTATGCCCCTCTGCTGGGGAGTCTTCGCCGGACCCCACGTGCCATCCGGCTGGTCTTCCCAGATACCGATGAGTCCAAAGACATAGAGGTTGCCCACGGAGACCGCCCCGTAGCGCTGTAGAT
>JAUYDP010000135.1 GCA_030691805.1 Dehalococcoidia bacterium
AGCAGACGGCTCCGCTGCTCTTCCATGAGCGCCCACGCGGCCAGGCCTCCCAGAAGAAATATTTGGATCGTGGTTTCAGAGATCGGGTAACGGGCGAACCAGACCTGGGCCGGGTTCAGAGCGAGCAAGGCCGCCGCCATAAGACCAACGCCCGGCCCAGCCAGCCGCCGTCCCAGGAGGAAGAGCGCCCAGACTCCCAGAATCCCAAAGATCGGCGAGACGAAGAGGGCCGCTTTCAGCCCGCCCACGGAGTATAGGATAGCCAGCCACACGGGATAGAGGTGGAAGAAGGCCGGGATAACCGTATCCTCTTCGGCCCTGGGCATCCAGAAGGCGGGGAGGCGCACCGCTCCGACGCCTATCTCCCCCCGTCGCTCTAACAAATACGGTCTTAGCTCTTCTCCGATACCGCCCAGGGAGTTGTCGTTGAAGGCGATGGAACCCGTGCGGGCGATGCTGGCTCCCGTGCTCAGGTAGATGCCGGGATCGAAGGTCCCTGAGACCACCTCCGCCGGACGGGCGTAGGCCCAACCGGCCATGGCGAGCACGGCCACAAATAAGTGAGAGAGCAGGTTATAGTGGGGAGGAGCCAGGCGCGCTAAAAGGCGCCGGGGCAGGGAAGGGACCTGCTGAAGAGCAGGACCGACCGGACGTTCCCGCCCTTCTGGATTAACCGGATCAGTGGGGTGTTGTAGTCCCTGTGGTGAGACCGGATGGTGGGGGATTTCTCGCTCCTGTGGCGAGACCGGATAGGAGGGGCTTTCTAGCCCCGCCGGTGGGCCTGGAAAGGCCCGCCTATCCGTTGTAGGGGATGGGTCTGGAAAGGCCCGCCTATCCATTCGGAAACGGCCACTGCTCAACAAATTCGGAATGAGGGCCAGGCCCAGGCAGAACAAACCCAAACCTGATACCAGCGCCGGTAACGAGAATATCCCGACCTCAGCCAAGATAAAGCCGAGCCAGGAGGACAGCAGGATGCTGATGAAGGGAACCAGGAACAGCCCTTCCCAGAAGTCCAGGCGCTTGGAATTTCGCCAGGCTGCCAGTGTAAGGAAGCCTGGCAGGATGAAGATCATGAAAAGGGCCAGCCAGGCCATGGGAAAGGGTCCTATGCTATCCGGCTAGAATTGAACAGGCAACTTATCCGGAAGTGGGGAAATAGCGGCATGAGCAGCCACCCGGGGCTCCAGTCTCCACTGACAAGGTATGTGCACGAACCCATAGCGCTCCTTCATGGTCTTGGGCTGTACAGTGAAGGTGTACATGCGGTCGTGATGGTCGTAGGGATGGACGCACGAGTAATCATATACTGCGGCTGAGAACCGGTACGTTCCCTCCAGCAGAGGAAGGATCGGGATGGTGTAGTCCACCACACCTTCGCCTTCGACCCACTCGATGTCGAAGTCGGAGGTCTTGGTATTCGGTCCGTTGATGTGCACGTTGTCTATCCGGTGGATAGCCACGCCGAAGACCGGCTTCTCCACCCTCTGGCGGGCGCGATAGTAGAGACGGGCCACCAAAGTGTCTCCGGTTGCGAATACCGTGTTGGGCTTTTCGTCCCCACCTAAAAACTCCACGCGGGTGATCTCTACTTCCCTGGTGCCCCACCTGCGGTTGTCCTCTTCAGAGACCTCTGGTTCCTTGGCGTGGGCGCCCTCCAGCCGGAGCTTGTTCTTCCGGTTGGCCCAGTCCAGGTACTGGTCAACTACCTCAACACTGGGCCCCCTGGCCCTCATAACGCCGGCGTTCATCCAGACTGCCTCGGCGCAGAGATCTTTCACCATCTGAAGGCTGTGGGACACCAGGATGATGGTCTTGCCGGAGTCCTTAATCTCTCGTATCTTATCGAGGCACTTGCGCTGGAAGGCCTCGTCGCCGACCGCCAGCACCTCGTCCATGACCAGAATGTCCGGCTCCACACTAAAGGCTACAGCGAATCCCAGGCGGGCATACATGCCGGAGGAGTAGTGCTTGATTGGGGTGTCTATAAACGCTTCTAGCTCAGCAAATTCTACGATGTCATGGAACCGGTTGGTCATCTCCCGGCCGTTCATCCCCAGTATCGAACCGTTCAGGAAGATATTCTCTCGGCCGGTCAGATCGGGGTGAAACCCGGCCCCCAGTTCCAACAGAGCCGCTACCTTTCCCTGGACCTGCACCTTACCCTTGGTAGGCCCCATGATGCGAGTGATTAGCTTCAGGGCCGTGCTCTTCCCCGACCCATTTTCCCCGATGATACCCAAGCTGCCGGCCTCCGGAACCTCAAAGCTGATATCGCGTAGCGCCCAGAACTCCTCGCGAGAGCGGTTGCGTCGGTTCCATATGTTGACGAAGGCATCCTGGAAGGACCGCGATCTCTCGTGGCGGAGAATGAACTTCTTAGAGACACCTTCGAAGCGGACCATCACACCTCTTCCCCGAAGGCCGGCGCCTGCCGCAGGAAGAACCAGTAGCCTATGAGCAAGACGGCTACAGAGGTGGCCAGCGTCCTCAGCAAGAACTCTGCGGCCGGCGGCGAATGGTAGAGAAGAACTAACCGATAAGTGGATATAATGGAGGCCATGGGGTTGAGAATGTACATGAGCCTGGAGAAAGTCGACGTCAAATCTTCGATGTTGTAAAAAACCGGGGTCATGAAGAACCAGGCCAGGACCACCACTTCCATAATCACCTCCGTGTCCCGGAAGAACACGTTTAGGCTGGAAAAGAGGAGAGCCAGGCCCAGGAGAAATATCACGTGGATGAGAAGGATGACCGGGAAATACAGCATTAGGGGGCTGAGCTCCACCCGGAAGACCAGAAGCATGGCCGCCAGGACCACGCAGGCCAGCAAAAAGTTCACCAGGTTGGAGCAAACCATGGAGATGGGCAGTATCTCTCGCGGGAAGTAGACCTTCTTGATCAGGTGCCCGTTTCCTATAATGGAGTTCATAGACCCCATGACCGATCCCGCCGTCAGGTTCCAGGGCAGCAGTCCGATCAGCAGGAAGACGGGGAAGTTGGGGATGTTATTTCGCATCAGCACCCCAAAGACCAGGGTGAAGACGACCATCATCATGAGCGGATTTATCAGGCACCAGGCAAACCCGAGCACCGAGTTCTTATAACGGGCCTTCAGGTCCCTGGCCACCAGGTTCTTGATCAGCCCCCGGTAGCGGTATAGCTCGCTCAGGTGCTGTATAAAGCTATCCATTCATCTCCATCTTTGGGTTTAGGATACCATAAGCCGGGGGTTCATGCCAGAGGAAGGTCCGCCTGGGAGCGCCGACATCTTGCCGGCATTGGAGGGGGCGAGGGGATGCTACCGTGTAGGCGGGGGCGGCCCAGTCCGCGTAGAGGCAGGTGAAACCACACCGGAAAGGTTACACTGAGCTCAAATGGAGCTATACTGATAAGGCCCGCAGGAGATCGCAAGAACAATTGCCGCAGACTTGCCTGACACGCTAATCTATCAAAGGAGGCCTCCGTGGCAGAGTACAAGCAGACGCCAAAATCGAGGGCCAGTGTCGCAGAGCTAACGCTGAAGCTCTTCTTGTTGGAGAGCCCAGAGGTCCAGGGGTCCTTGGGGAGACTCCGGCGCCGCTATGGTAGGTACGCCTCTTCGGCAGATCAAGTCCGAGAGATGATGGATAACGCTTTGGGTGATAGAACGCTGACAGAGTTATTGTACGAGTTGCGGGGAAAATAGCCCGTGACTGTTTACTATGTTGAAAGCTCGGCGCTGCTCAAGATGTACAAATCGGAGAAGGGGTCCGAGGTAGTGAAAGAACTCTTTGACGGCAGAGTGAGCGGCGAATTGCTCGTCACCTCGTACCTTTCGGTCCTCGAAGTGAATTCCGTTGCAGCCCGGTTGCTTAAAGGCGGCGCGATAAAGACCCGGCAGTACGAAACGATGGTAGGCACCTTCGTTCAGGACCTCTCAACTTATGGAGTAGTGGTCTTGCCTGTGCATAATACTTTAGTTCAGGAAGCGATAGAGTTGCTGCCGAGATGTCCTCTTCGTACAGCAGATGCGCTACAGTTCGCCGCAGCTATGAGAGCCAGCCGGGCCGTTGGGGAACAGCCCTTCCGGATGGTGAGCGCAGACAAGGAAATAGGGGAAGCTTGTGCCAGTTAACTGATAGCTCACCTCAATCCCGAAATGCCATCGGCGCGTGAGCAACTGCGTGCGCTCAGATAATGGTCCGGCTTGACGAACCCTGTGAAGCCGTGGCTCGGCCGATACGGGCCTTCAGGTCCCTGGC
>JAUYDP010000163.1 GCA_030691805.1 Dehalococcoidia bacterium
CATATCTTCCTCCATCGCTTACACTCCCGTAATGCGAATATCACACTTTCATACTAGCACGATCGTTGCGGTACAATCAAACAGCCGAGTGAGGGTGTTGAACAATTTCAGTAGTCGGCATCGTCCCTTCACTCCGTTCAGGACAGGCCCCGATGCCGACGGCCGGGGTCAGGGACGACCCCGGCTACGGAGTTTGGTGATATTCAACAGTCTCCGCGTCACGCTGAATGGGCGTCAGGCTCTTAGACTCTCTTCTTGCCAGTCCAGGTCATCGCCCCGGATACCCCTCCGCGTCACGCTAAATGGGTGTCAGGCTCTTGGACGGTGGATAAGGCGACCCGCACGAACTTTTGACGGCCACCAGTTCTGGCACGGCCCTTGTTACAGGCTCGCCAGCAACCTGAGCTCATCGGCGATCAGCCTGGGAATAAGGAACCGCTGTCGGACCCACTTCCGCCCCCGCTGGCCCATCAGCCGGGCCTCTTCGGGGTGACGCAAGAGATAGAGGATCCTGTCGGCACACTCCTCTACGGTCTCCGTTAGGAAGCCGCTCACGCCGTCCTGCAGTTGCAAGGGTATGCCTCCCGACTTGCCAGCCACCACCGGGGTGCCCTTCCAGAGGGCCTCCGATACCACCAGGCCGAAGCCCTCCTTGAGCGACTTCTGGACCACCACGCTGGACAGTCGCTGGAGAGAGTTGACCTCGATGTTGCCCACCCCCTGGAAGTTGGTGGAGATGTAAATGTCGTCGAACTGCTCGGTGTAACCCATGATCTCATGATAGATATGCCAGGCTTCGGGGTCGTCCAGGGCCATGGAGCCGATCAAAACCAACTGGGCATCCGGGACCTCTCCCTTTACCAGGAGAAAGGCGTCCACCACGCCCTGCGGGTCCTTCCAGGGGTCAAAGCGGGATATCTGGCTCACGATGGGCCGGTTGGGGTCTATCCCCATCCAGTCCACTACCTCCCGGCAAAGCTCCGTGGGAAGGTCCATGTTCTTCGGGCTCAGCGGGTCTATGGCCGGGGGAATTATGGCCACCTTCAGATTCAGGTCCGGGGGCACAAACTCCTCGCAGGTGAAGATGGCTGCGTCGTATTCCCGGATGTAGGGGCAAAGGTACTCCCACACCGCGGGATTGGGCCTGGAGGTATCAATGTGGCATCGCCAGACCCACTTGGTGTGGTCGCGCCCATGATAGTGCCGGAGCAGGGCTGGCTGGGGATCGTGGACAACTATATAGTCGTAGCTCTCCTTCAAGAGGCGAGCGTTGCGGGTGTTTTGGCTGCGGTACTCCTCCTTGGACTCTCTGTCCAGGAAATAGTCCATCCCCTGGAGGGCGTTATGGAAGGACTTGGTGATACGGAAAAACTTCTCATCGCCGAAGATCACCTGCCAGTGGGCGTCTATGCCCAGGTCTCTCAGGATGGGCACTATGGAACGCAGAAGCTCCGAAACTCCGCCACCGTACGGGGTTGCATTAATATGAAGAAGTTTGGCGCCTCGCAGGCGCCCGGCCAGGTCACGGATCTCGCCGACAAGCTCCGGATCCAGCAGAGGGATATACCGCTCGAAGGGTTGGACTCCAACATCAACCGGCTGAAGCATGGCTCCCTAACAGCTCCGCACCAGATCGCTGCGCTTGCCGGCCTTTAGCACATGGCTGTGCGTGCTCCTGCCGGTTAGCTCCCCGGCTATCCTGGCACAGGCAATCAGCTTATCCAGGTCCATCCCCGTCTCAACCCCCAACTCGTGCAGCATATGCACCAGGTCTTCGCTACAGACGTTGCCCATGGCGCCGGGCGTTGGGCTTCCGCCAAGCCCCCCTACGGAGGAGTCGAAGCGGGTGACACCCACCTGCAAAGCCGCTAGTATACAGGCCAGCCCCATTCCCCGGTTATCATGAATGTGAATATTGATAGGAGTATCCGGAAAGCGCTGTAGGAGGAAGGACATAAGCTCCTCGACCTGGCGGGGATTAGCCATCCCAGTGGTATCCCCCAGGACTACCCGGTAGGCGCCCATCTTGACTACCGACTCTATTGCCCAGGCAACGCGCTTCGGGGGCACGTCGCCTTCATAGGGACAACCGAAACACGTGGCAATTCCCGCATAGACGGGAATTCCGGCGTCCCGGGAGATGTCCATCACGCCCGCCAGTCCCCTGATGGAGTCCTCCGTGGACATATTCACGTTGTGCCGGTTATGACTGTCGCTGGCAGAGAAGAAGATGCCGATCTCGTCACATCCAGCCTCGGCCGCCCGACGCGCCCCTTCGGCGTTGGGGACGACACCGATGTATTTGACGCCGGGGCGCTTTACGATGCCGGCCAGCACCTCCCGTCCATCGCGGAGTTGGGGAATAACCCTGGGATTTACGAAGGAAGCCACCTCGATGAAAGGCGCGCCGGTCTCTGACAATGCATTGATCAACTCTATCTTCTTGGCGGTGGGTATGAATTCCGGCACGGTCTGGATGCCGTCCCTGGCCCCCTGCTCGCAGATTATTACGCTCTCGGGAAGGTACATCTCAACTCTCCTCGGGCAGAACGCGACCGGACTTCCTCAGAGTGCGGGTCCTGATGAACTCGTCAACCTGGGCATCGGTCCGGGCCTTGGCCGCTTCGTACCGCCCTTCGTGGAACACCTCAGCCACAGGGCGCCGGTAGGTGATGGTCGGCGACTGAGGCCAAACGGAAGGGTATCCCAGGGGGCAGCAGTAGAGGAGCCGGATGTGCGGGGGTGTGCCCACGAGGGCAGCCAGCTCCGCCTCCAACTGGCTCCCCACCGGGACGTTCGGCCATCCTGACCCTAGCCCCAACGCCCGGGCGGCCAAGTGCATATTCTGCATGGCCGCCGCCACACTGCACAGAAAGATTTTCTCCTTGTGTTCGGGTGGCAGGCCGCTGGGATAGACCCGTTTAAGGCGCTCATCGCCGCAGACCATTACCAGCACTGGCGCGTCCTTCAGATACTGGCTGCTGGGGAAATGGAAGCTCCCTTCATCCATGGTCTTCTGACGCGCCATGTGCGCGTCCCAGAGGTCCGCTATACGCTGCTTAGTACCCGGATCCCGGATCACGATAAATTCCCATGGCTGGG
>JAUYDP010000239.1 GCA_030691805.1 Dehalococcoidia bacterium
TAGTGCTGGGCGTTACGGTGTTGACACCGATCTTGTAGGGACCTGGCTAAACACGCAGCGGCCAAGCGGTGGTTATCAGTGAACAACTGGGGAAAGCTTGGAAGATGGAATTTGCCAGCCTTTAGAGTGCAGCGCACTGCGTCCCCAAGGTTAGAAAAGTTCCTACGTGATACTGGCAACGGTATACAGACCGTGACTCATGATATACTCCTCCACGGCCTCCGGCACCAGGTACTTGATAGAGACGCCCCGGCTGACGCGCTTCCGGATTTCCGTGGAGCTGATACCGATGGCCGGAACCTCTATCGAGAGGATACGCTCTCGTGCCCGTGGTATATGCCGATCTAGGGACTCGAAGTCCAGAGGTGGCCAACCCGGCCGGCTCAAAAAGACCAGCCGGCAGATCTCCATGAGAGGGAGGGGGTCTTTCCAGTTAGGCAAAGCCATGGCCTGGTCCAGTCCAACCAGGAAGTAGATCGAGGTTCCAGGGCCGGATCGTTTCAGTAGGAAGCGGACCGTCTCTATCGTATACGACGGACTGTCTCTCTCCAGCTCGATTCGCGACACCTCGAAAAACGGGTTCGAGGCCACGGCCATCTCCACCATAGCCAGGCGGTCTTCTACTGGCGAGGACAACCGGTCTTGTTTCAAGGGAGACTGCCTGGCGGGAATAAATAGCACCTTGTCCAGCCCAAGTTGCACCCGCACCTCTTCGGCAACTATCAGATGCCCGATATGTATGGGGTCGAAGGTCCCACCAAGCAGCCCTATCTTCATACTCGTTTTTTTTTGACAGCCGGGGGATGGAATACCTTGAAGCCGTCTGCCGGGGGCAAGTCCTTCGGCATAGCAGCCATTCGGCTGGCTACCCTTCCTAAGAGGTCCCTCACTCCCTCCCCGGAGAGGGCTGAGATCGGAACCGGCTCTTTACCTTCCTTTTTAAAGGCTTCCAGAAGCTGTGGAATCCGTGCCCGCACCTCCGGAAGGTCTATTTTGTTCACCGCCACTATCTGTTCCCTGAGTTGAAGCGCGGGACTGTGCAGCGCTAACTCACGGTTTATGGTCTTAAAATCCCGCAAGGGGTCATCAGATGCGCCATCCACCAGGTGCAGGAGAATGCGGGTGCGCTCTACGTGCCGGAGGAACTCATGTCCCAGTCCTGCCCCCTGGTGGGCGCCCTCTATCAGGCCAGGGATATCCGCCAGAACTAATGTCGTATCACCCAGGTCAACTACTCCCAAATGCGGCTCCAGAGTTGTAAAAGGGTAATCGGCAATCTTGGGCGTAGCGGCTGATACCTTGGTAAGAAAGGTGGACTTCCCAGAATTCGGGAGGCCCACTATCCCTACATCAGCTATCAGTTTTAACTCTAGTATTAGCCATCGGCTCTCTCCGGTATCTCCATCTATAGCGGTCCTCGGCGCCCTATTTGTAGATGAAGCGAAATGGACGTTGCCCCAGCCTCCCCTTCCACCTTTTGCTACAAGAACCTTGTCTCCAGATGTAGAGAGGTCCCCTAAAGTTTCTCCCGATTCGACGTCCTTCACCACGGTGCCTGGAGGCACCGTAATTAGCACATCTTCTCCGAACGCTCCATGGCGCTTTCCACCCTCACCATTCCCGCCCCGGCTCGCTCGAAAATGACGCTTTCGCCTGAAGGACATTAGCGTATTCAGCTTGGCGTCCACCTCAATAAATACGCTCCCTCCCTTCCCACCATCACCTCCGTCCGGTCCGCCCAGTGGAATGAATTTCTCCCTACGGAAGCTTACAACTCCGTTCCCGCCTTTTCCACCTTCAGTGAATATCTTAACTACATCTTGAAACATGCTATCCCTATTAAAACATTATAATCTTAAGTGAGAGTATAGAGCTATAGTTAGGAGCCGTAATAGAGCCCTGTGGATTGGTGGATTAACGAAGGAAATATGTTGACAAGCGGCTCATGGGATGGTTGATAAAAGTGACAAGTCCCTAAAAGAACGTCGGGGAGGCCAGGAGATATCCACAACAGCGGGGAGTTATCCACCAATAGAGGGGAGTTATCCACAACGCGTTATCAACAATTCCCACATGCGAAGAAATCATGAGTTAGGAGAATCCACGAGAGTAAAGTATCTCCTTTAGCTCCATGACCTCTTTTCTTAAGGAGAGATCGGCGGATATCTCGCCGGTGATCTTGTGCCAGCCGTGGAGCACCGTTGAATGGTCCCTTCCACCCAGAGACAGGCCGATTTCATTAAGGGAAGAGTCGGTTTCCTCCCTGAGTAGGTACATGGCGATCTGGCGGGGAAGCGCCACCTCTTTGTTTCGCTTCTTTCCGGACAACTCCCTGGTCTCGAGGCCGTAATACTTGCAAATAGCTTCCAGGATGGTCTGAGGTTGAAGGGAACGACGGCCGCTGCTTTGAAGGTATTCCTTGAGGACGGGAGCAACATTCTCCCGTGACAGGGATACCCGGTTCAAGCGGGCGTGGGCTACAAGCCGGTTAAGACACCCTTCCAGTTCTCGGATGTTATTTTGGACCTTCTGGGCTACGTAGTCAAAGACCTCGGGTGCCAGTGACATGCCGAGAAGGTCGGCCTTAGTGCGTAGTATGGCCACCCGGGTCTCGAAGTCAGGAGGTTGAACGTCTGCAATCAGGCCCCACTGGAAGCGGGATCTGAGGCGGTCCTCCAAGATAGGCATGGACCTTGGATGCCGGTCACTACTGATCACTATCTGGCTGCCGGCGGAGTGCAGGTCGTTAAAGGTGTGGAAGAACTCCTCCTGGGTCTGCTCCTTACCGGCAATGAACTGAATATCGTCCATCAGGAGCAGGTCGGTGCCTCTAAACTTGCGGCGGAATTCCTCGTTGCGCTGCTCCCTAATGGCGTTGATGAACTCGTTGGTAAACTGCTCGCAGCTCACGTAGAGCACCTTAAGTTTCTGCTTCAAGAAGCTGTGGCCTACGGCATGTAGTAGGTGGGTCTTCCCCAGACCGGTGCCGCCGTATATGAAAAGTGGGTTATAAGCATCGCCCGGTCCATCGGCGACAGCATGGGCGGCGGCATGGGCCAGACGGTTTGTGCTACCTACGACGAAGGACGAAAAAGTATAGCGGGGATTCAAACGAGGCGCTCCGTTCCCGGCACCCTCGCGGTTTATGGACGAGCGATGGGCTGGCCTCGGGGAGGAAGTGCAGGAATCGGAAACAACAAATGAAATATCTTGGGACTGTCCCGCAATGCGGGCCAGAGTGGTATGGACCAGTGACCCCAACCTCTCCTGTAACCACTCAGCCGCCATAGCGGTAGGCGCGCCTACAGTGAGGCAGCCATTCTCGTATGAAATGGCAGTAGTATCCCTAAGCCATGTCTCGAAATTGGCCTTGGAGACCTGTCCTTTGAGTTCGGCTAGGGCAGCCTGCCAGAAAGAAGCGGCCTTTTCGGCGTTCATAAGTTGCACCTCCTTGAGGAGCGATCAGACAAAAGGGATCAACCGGATACGAAGTAGCCTATAGTGGGATTGGGAGCCCGCAAAAGGCCAGGGAAAACGCTGTCGGAATAACCAGGGAGCTTTATAACTTATAACAGAAGATGGCAAGGCCCCTCAAGGAGAGGGGCCATAAACATTTCTAATTCAATGGAGGAAAGAGAAACTAACTTTTTCTTGGGCGCTTAACCAGTCCTGCGCCGTCCCTCGGTTGAAACACTAGCACTTGGAAAACCCACAGGCGCGACATACTACGCAGCCCTCGCTGAATTCCAGCATGTGTCCGCACTCCGGGCACTCCGGGCAATGTCCCAACAAGCCGGAAGCTGCCTCGGAATGGTGGGGGTGCCACTGGCCGCCTTTCTTCTCCTGCACGAACCTCTCCAGAGCCTTGGCAATAGCGTCGGCGCAGGAGAGCGTTACCCCACCGTTGCTCCAAGACGGGGAAGGACAGCGGATGCCCTTTATCTGTTTTAGGACGGCCTCCGGCTCGATGCCGCTTCGCAGCGCCAGGGAGATTAGACGGCTGATAGCCTCGGACTGAGAAGCCGTACATCCTCCGGACTTGCCCATCTGGGTGAACACTTCGCAAAGCCCGTCCTCGTCCTCGTTGATGGTAATATACAAGTTGCTGCACCCGGTGCGAATCTTAATCGTGGCGCCCCTGGTTACATCGGGCCGGGGACGGGGCATTCCTTTGACCTGGGCGTCCCGGTTCACCGACCCAATATTAAGGACCTGGGCGGCTCGAGAGCCATCGCGGTAAACCGTGACCCCCTTGCATCCCGTCCTATAGGCCGTCAGGTAAACCTCTTCCACGTCCTTGGGGCTGGCGCTGTTGGGGAAATTGACGGTCTTCGATACAGCGTTGTCCACGTTCTCCTGGAAGGCGGCCTGCATTCGGACATGCCAGACGGGGGCTATGTCGTGAGCCGTGGCGAAGACCGCCTGGACGTCTTCCGGTACGGAGTCCAGCCCCCGGACCGTGCCCCGCTTGGCGATCTCCTTCATCAGCGGATCGCTGTAGAAGCCCCGCTGTTTGGCTACCTCCTCGAAAATGGGGTTTACCTCCAACATCTCGGTGCCGTCCAGAACGTTACGGACGTAGGAGACGGCGAAGATAGGCTCGATGCCACTAGAGCACCCGGAGATGATGCTAATAGTACCCGTGGGCGCTACCGTGGTAACCGTGGCGTTGCGCATAGCAGAAAAGCGGCGGGCCAGGGTGCTTCGAGGGTAGTTAGGGAAGCTGCCCCTCTCCTTGCCCAGGAACTCACTGCAGGCATGGGCCTCCAGGTTGATGAACTCCATCAGGTGGCGTCCCGTTTCAACGGCTTCATCCGAGTCGTAGGGTATATTCATCCGCAACAGCATGTCGGCGAATCCCATAACCCCCAGCCCGATCTTGCGGTTGGCCTTGGTCACCTCCTCAATTACTGGTAGGGGATAACGGTTGACGTCTATAACGTCATCCAGGAAACGTACGGAGAGATGGACCGTCTCTCGCAGCTTATCATAGTCAATGGTCAGCCTACCCCCTTGCCATTTGAGTATCTTGACCATATTGATAGAACCCAGGTTGCAAGACTCGTAAGGTAAAAGGGGCTGTTCCCCGCAGGGGTTGGTGCTCTCTATCTCGCCCACCTCCGGCGTGGGGTTGTCCCGGTTTATCCTGTCCAGGAAGATGATTCCAGGCTCGCCGTTCTCCCATGCGCAACGGACAATCTGGTCGAAGACGTCACGGGCGTTCAGTCGCCTGACTACCTGCTTGGTGCGGGGATTGATCAGAGGGTATTCCTGATCTCTCTCCACCGCCTCCATAAACTTCTCGGTAATGGCCACAGAGATGTTGAAGTTGGTAAGCTTATGTCCTTCTTTCTTGGCAGTGATGAAGTCTATGATATCCGGATGGTCCACCCGCAGGATGCCCATGTTGGCCCCTCTCCGGGTGCCTCCCTGCTTGATGGTCTCGGTTGCGGCGTTGAAAACCTCCATGAAAGATAGCGGGCCGGAAGAGATGCCCTTGGTTGATTGGACCTCATCGTTGGCGGGGCGAAGCCGGGAGAACGAGAAGCCGGTGCCGCCTCCGCTCTTGTGTATCATGGCCGTTTGCTTCATGGCCTCAAAGATGGCCTCCATCGAGTCCGCGATGGGGAGGACGAAACAGGCAGATAACTGGCCCAACTCCCGCCCAGCGTTCATAAGGGTGGGGCTGTTGGGCATGAACTCCAGATCGCTCATCACCTGGACGAAGCGTTCTTCCCAGACCAACGCCTCGGCCTCCCCACGCCCGTAGAGACGCTCCCCGGCGGCCACCACCCTGGCAACCCTTCGGAACATGTCTTCCGGAGTCTCGACCACCTTTCCCTGGTCGTCTTTCCTCAGGTAACGCTTCTGCAAAACGGTAATAGCTTCTTTGGTTAGCATGGCGGCCCTCCGGTTAGTCTGCGGTGTCGGGGAAAAGGAAGACGGTGTTCCGTTGCCGGTCGAAGTAGTAGAGGAGGCCCTTGCCTGGACCTACGGCGAAGAACCCGAGGCTCTCAGTGAGAGTGAAGAGGGCAGGATAGCCTCCCTCTCCGAAAGAGGCTGTGGCTGGGACGGGTATAATATCACTGGCTTCGAGCGAAGCGTCTTCCGATGAGTCACTATTCATAAGCCAGACCCAACGAATATTAGACAACCGTCCTCCTATTAACTCTATGAATTGTGCCTACCAATAATAATACCACAATATCTTGTATCTTTGTCTAGTATAGGTATTTTAGACCCAAGGCATTCGGTTGTCAAGAGGGTTTTCCACAAGTTATTTTGGCATCCCTAGCGATCCAGCGCCGCCAGGCAAGCCGTAGCGATCCTCTAGCTCAAGCCAGGCGTGATGAAGCCAGTTTACCCAGTCCCGGATGGGGAGCAGCCGTTCGCGCACCCGTGCCGCCTCACCCCGCCTTAGGATGCGATCGACCTGGTTGAGGAACTCCTCCAGGGAGATACACTCGGGAGCCGCCGACGGCTCAGCGCTCGCCATGGCCTTTAGGTCTGGCCACCGTACGGCGGTGAGCCGTCGGCGATTCTTCTCTCCGAGCCGTTTGATATTTCCCTTCTCCACGCGG
>JAUYDP010000278.1 GCA_030691805.1 Dehalococcoidia bacterium
TCAATCGGTTTTGATTCGGGCACTACCGACTTCAGCGCCATTGTCACCAAGATAAAGGATACCAAGCCGGAGGCTATTGCCTTCAGCGCAACCCCTAAGGGAAATCCTGTGGGCTTCGCTAAGGAGTTGGCTGCTCAACAGGTGAAGGCGCCGGTCTTGACCTCCGTTCACTTTGTACCCGGCCTGTTTGTTTATCAGGCAGGCAAAGATATTGAGGGATGGCTGTCAACCAGCTTCTTTAATATGACCACCACTGACCCACGGGCCCAGGATTTCATAAAACGGTGGCAGATCAAAGCGGATGCCAACCCAGATATTACCAAGCCGGCCCGGCTGACCCTGGAGGCTAACGCCTATGATGTGGTTATGATCGTAGCCGACATTATGCGAAAGGCCAATATCAGCCCAGAAACGTCGCTACAAGAAGCACGAACCAAGATTCGGGACGGCTTCCAGAACCTGAAGGACTATAAAGGGATTTCCGGTACTATCAATATGCAGCCATCAGGAGATGCCACATGGCCGGCTACGGTAGTTATTGCTCGCAACGGCGCGTGGGAGGTCGTGAGGTAGAGACTTAATACCGTTGGAGGGGGCCTCTTTGGGCGGGCTGCCATGTAGCCTGGCAAAATATAACAAAGGAGGTAGGCATGAGGACAATTTCTAAGAGTCGCTGGTCCGGGCTACTATCTGTAGCCTTAGTCCTGGCGCTGTTGGTGACAGCCTGCGCCCCGGCGGCCACACCAACACCAGCGCCCACCACGGCGCCGCCGGCAGTAACGCCTACGGCCGCCCCAAAGGTAGAGGCGACTAAGCCAGTGGAAAAGCCGGTGGAGAAGCCGGCCACTACCCCTACAACCGCTGCACCCGCCAAGGCTACGGGCGCGCCTATTAAGGTTGGCTTCATAACGCCACTCAGCGGCCCGCAGGCGTATCTGGGAGTGATGTCTAAGATAGCAGTGGACCTGGCGGTGGAGGACACCAACGCGTCGGGGGGAATCAACGGAAGCCCCGTGGAGCTATTTGTGGAAGATAGCCCCTTCGATCCTAAGCAGGCAGTAACCGCGGTCCGCAAGCTGGCCGAGCAGGAGAAAGTGTTCGCCATTATTGGGCCTTTCGCTACAGCAGAGTATGAAGTGGCGGCTCCTCTCGCCGTAGACTTGAAGATTCTAGTAGTCGGCCCTACTTCAATGATCCCAGACCTGTCGGCTAAGAACCGGCCCTGGGCCTTCGGTATGAACATACCGCACGAGATCTCCGCTCCCCGCTATATCGCTGACTTCAAAAAGGTCTATCCTAATATCAAGAGGGTAGTCCTGGTAGGCGATACCAAGGAACGGGTCACCGAATACGCTACGAAGAACGTGCTGCCCAAAGTCATCGCTGACTCGGGATTGCAGCTCCTGGATACGATTACCTTCGATACAGGAATTGCTGACTTCAGCGCGATTGTTACGAAGATAAAGGGCCTCAACCCTGACGGCATTGTCCTGTCTTCGTTGCTGGGAGCGGCTCTTGGCTTGGCCAAGGAGTTGCAGCGGCAGCAGGTGACTGTGCCGGTGGTGACCAATACCAATCCTCTCAGTGGTTCCATCATCGAGCTGGGTGCAGCCGCCGTGGAGGGCTGGGTGCAGCCCACCCTATTCGACTTGGAGAACCCTGACCCCAAGGTGCAGTCGTTCGTCAAGCGGGTGTTCGAGCGAGCCGAGGCGGACGCCAAGGTCAAGCCCAAGCCACGCATCATAGTCGTCGAGGCCCTGTACTACGACACGGCGATGATGGTCTTCGACTCCATGCGCAAGGGTGGTGTCAAAGCAGATACCGCGCTGCAAGACGCCCGCCAGAAAACGATAGACAACATGAATGGGAAAAAGGACTACCCCGGCATAAGCGGTCTCTGGTCAATAGGACCTGACGGCCACGGCATACGGCAGGCTGGTCCGTCCATCGTCTTGCAGAAGGGCCAGTATAAGTTCATCAGGTAGGAGAATAGCAATCAACAGTCTCCGTAGACCGCTTGACATATCGGGCGCAATCTCTTAATCTAAGCATACATTTCAAATCGGAGGAGGCAATGAAACGTTTGAACAAAAGTAGATGGGCCATGGGGTTGGTCTCTTTGGCCGTAGCCCTGGTGTTTCTGCTGACCGCCTGCGCGCCAGCGGCGACCCCAACGCCGACGCCAATCAAAGCGGCGCCGACCGCCACAGCCGCGCCAAAGCCCGCTGCCACGGCGGCCCCAGCTCCGGCAGCTACTCCCACCACGGCGGCCCCCAAGCCGGCCGCAACTCCCACCACGGCGGCACCGAAGCCGGCCTCAGGGACGCCTATCAAGATCGGCTTCGTTAACCCGCTAAGCGGCGCTCTCGCCTCTTTCGGGGTCCTCCAGAGGATTGCCGTCAACCTGGCCGTGGAGGATATCAATGCCGCTGGAGGAATCAACGGGGCCCCGATACAGCTCCTGATCGAGGATAGTCCGTTCGACCCCAAGCAGGCCGTCACTGTGGTCCGCAAGCTGGCGGAAACGGACAAGGTCTTTGCCATTGTGGGACCCTACGCGACCGGGGAGTTCGAGGTGGCCGCCCCTCTTGCCAACGAACTGAAGCTGACGGTGGTCTCACCTTCGGCCATGAAGGTCGGCGTGGCTGGACGTAACCGTCCCTACTCCTTCCAGATGAACCTCAGGGACGACGTAGCGAACCCAATCGCTATCGATGCGTACAAGAAGAAGTTCCCCAACGTGAAGCGGGTAGTGCTGACGGGGGATACCAAGGAAGCCGTCACCGAGGCTATGGTCAAGGACATCTTCCCGAGACTCCTTAAGGAGAAGGGGTTGGAGATCATAGAAACCGTCACCTTCGAGACCGGCATGACGGACTTCAGCGCCGTGGTGACCAAGATAAAGGGCCTCAACCCGGATGGAGTGGTCCTAGCCGCCATCATGCCGCCAGGCATCACATTCGCCAAGGAGTATGAGCGCCAGGGGGTCAAAGCCCCCGTCCTGACCTCGGCCCATGTTATAGGGGGCCCGTTCGTACAAAACGCGGGGACTTCAGTGGAGGGTTGGATCATGGCCGGCCTTTTCAACTGGGAGAACCCTGACCCCAAGATCCAGAGCTTCGTGAAGCGCTTCTTCGAGCGCGCCGGCGCTGATCCGGCCGTAAAGCCTCCGCCCGCCCACATCAGCACGGAGGGCATCTACTACGACACTGTTTCGATTATTGCTGAGATCATGCGTAAGGCAGGGATCAAACCCGATTCGCCCCTTCAAGAGGCTCGGGATAAGATCAGGGATGGCATGATTAGCCTCAAAGACTACCAGGGTCTTTCCGGTAAGATCACCATAGATCCATCATCCGGTGAGGCAACCCGGGAGGGTATGCCGGCCATAACTTCTCAAAACGGGAAGTGGGCTGTAGTCAAGTAGCCTACCACACCGCGTGATCAAACCAGAGAAGGGTTCCTCCGCTTACCGGCGGGGGAGCCCTTCTCTGCCGAGGCCAAGAACTAGTACTTCACCACAGAGGTTTTGCAAGATGTCATTCTGAGCGATAGCGAAGAACCTCGGCGCTGCTATGAGGACTGGTGTCTTTGGGAGCAACGAGATTCTTCGCCTCCGCTTGCCTGGTAATCAAAGAAGCGTGACTCACCAAGATGCTCCGGCTCAGAATGACATTAATCATATCCACTGTGGCGAAGCACTAGGGCAATAACGCTCGCTAAGCTTGACTTTTACGAAAGAATCCCCTAATCTGTTCCTACTCACTGGGGTAAGTGGTTCAACACTGAAGAGGAGGTAAGCCGGAGCGACATGCAACAAGTTATAAACGGCCTGATGTTAGGCAGCATGTATTCTCTTGTGGCCATAGGCTACACCCTGGTCTTTGGTCTGCTTAACCTCCTCAATTTCGCCCACGGTGATGTTTTCATGTTTGGGGGCTTCATCGCCCTTTTTGTTCTCCTTAGCCTGAAGCTTCCAATCTTAGTAGCTTTCATCGGGGCGATGGTTGGATGTGGTATTCTCGGCTTTATATTGGAGCTCGTCTGCTTCCGGACGGTCAAGAAGGAGTACCACTTGGCCCCTGCCCTTGGCACGCTAGGATTTTCACTGGTGGTAATCGAGTTGACGACTAAGGTCTGGGGGACAGAGCCGGTATCTTTGCCGCCTTCCGTGGAGGTGATCAACTTCCAGATTGGTGATTTGCTAATTTCCTCAGTGCAAATCCTAATTCTCGCAGTGGCGATCGTCCTTATGGCTGCCCTGGAGTTCCTGATACTCAAGACCAGACTTGGGCGTGCTATGCGGGCAGTGGCGGAAGATCCCACTGTGGCCAAGCTGCTTGGCGTCAACGCCGTGCGTACCATCGTTGCTGCGTTCGTAATCTCCTCCGCCCTGGCGGGCGCTGCCGGCATCTTGCTGGCGCTTCGATTAGGCCTCGCCAATCCTCACGTGGGCTTTACCTATGGCATGAAGGCCCTGGCGGTTATGGCTATCGGCGGATTGGGAAATGTGAGAGGCGCTATGCTGGGCGGCCTCATCATCGGCATGGCCGAGGTGCTAACGGTGGCCTACGGGTCTGCAACCTATTCCGACGTGGTGGTCTGGACGGGTCTCATCGCCATTCTACTGTTCAAGCCATCTGGCCTCCTGGGAACGAAACTTCAAGAGGAGAGGAGGTAAGTTGGAAGCCCTTCAAGGCCTTGTCCCGGAGAAAAGCGTCCTCATTTTCATGGGGGTAAACATCATCATGGCCTGGGGCTTCTGGATAATGATCGCCACCGGCCAGTTATCCCTTGGAAACTCGGCTTTCATGGCCATGGGCGCCTATACCGCAGGAGTTATCACTGTAAAGCTAAAGCTACCGTTGCCGGTGGGTTTTCTTGGCGCTATCTTAATTGGAGTAGTGACAGGCGCCATTGTTGGCTGGCCCGCCTTGAGAATAAGGGGCATTTATCTGGCCATGGCCACAATCGGCGTGGAGGAGGTGCTCCAGATATTCTTCAAGAACTTCGAATATACCGGCGCCAACGTTGGCTTGAACGGCATGCGAGGCACCACGGTTGAACTGACTTACGGTGTCGTCTTTATCTTCTTCCTTTTCTTCCTGAGGCTAAGTAACTCCCGTCTCGGCCACGCCATGGAGGCGGTCCGCTCCGATGAAGTGGCTGCCAGCGCCATGGGACTGAATCCGACTTATATAAAAATGGTGGCCTTTACCATAGGGGCCGTGATGTCATCCATCGCCGGTGTCCTGTATTCCCACTTCATGTTCTTCATAGCCCCGGAGCACTTTGGGATAATGACATCAATCTATCCCGTCTTCTTCGTTGCCTTTGGCAGTGTACAGAACTTCTGGGGCGCCGCTTTTGGTGCTATCATCCTTACTCTCTTACCCGAATACATCCGGTTCATGGCCGAATGGCGTATCGTCTTGTATGGCGTCCTGATCGTCTTGGTTATGGCCGTACGTCCGCAGGGAATTATCTCCAGTTCCGTGGTAAGCCGGATAAGCCGGTTCTTCGGAGGCCTGGCGCCATCACGCCAGCCACAGCCCGTGGCGGCGGGACCCGGCGAGCCTGGTCAGAATTCCAGTTGATCCCGATTCCCGAACTTCACCTCGTTATCAGTGAACCAGATTCTCTTGGGCACAATCTTATAGAAGCGAGCCGGTGCTGCTGGCAGGTGGGGAATAAAGGATAGCTTCTCTATAAAGCGGTCTAAGAATATCGCTATCCGGGCAAATGGCGACATCATTAGCCTCAAGTAGCCTGCTACGAAAGGGTACTTCTCTACGTATACTGCCACCGCCTGGGCCATCTCCTCTTCTTCCACAACGACATAGGCTCGACCTTCCATCTGGACACCTTTGATCGAAGTCCATTCCTGGTAGTCTTCTTGAATGGTTACTGCCACAATCGGGTTGGCCTCCAGGTCAGCGCTATGACGAGCCTTGGGGTCTGACAAGAAGAAAAGGTCGAAGCCATCACTGGCATAGAAGAGGGCCGTCGCCCAGGGCTTCTCCTGCTCCCAGGTCGCAAGCGTAAGGGTGTTATGTCCTTTAAGATATCGGAGGACCCGTTCCTTAGCTTCCTCCATCACTGATTTCCTCCAGCCGGCTCCGAGCCAACCGTTCCTTCACCTGGGCCAGGGTAGGGACTCCAGCGAGGCCCTTCCCTTCCACGACAAGGCTTGCCACAATGTTGGCAAAGCGCGCTGCTTGGTAGGGACTGGCTCCCTCTGACCACTTAACTAGAAAAGCGGCGGCAAAGGCATCGCCTGCCCCTGTAGGATCTACGACTTTTTCGGTAAAATACGCCGGTATATACCATTGTTTACTGTCGAAATAGACGTGGGAACCCCTCTCGCCCTCGGTCAGCACCAGGCAGGGAATCTTGGCCACCCAGCGCCCGATTGTTTCGTTATCACCAGCCAGGTCTTCACTAGAAACTACTAACCCATCAAGACGGGAAATAGCCTGGTCGGCCCAATTCCAACTCGCAGGAAGCACCCGGCCGGCTGGGCCGAGGCATCTTAACCACCCTTGAGGGCTGGCTAACATGCGGGCCTTTGGGAAAGCATCCAGGAAATCCGGCCCCACTTCTCCTAGCATAGGAGCAAGATGAACGGCTGGGGCGGCGCGCCAGTTAGGTGGAACGACTTCAGCGCGGAGACAGCCCGCGATAGAGGTTGCTTGCTGTTCCCGCCGGCCTTCATGGTAGACGTTAACAAAGACAGTGCTCTGAGGTGATGGTATGGCGAGAATCTGGACCCCTTCCAGTTCAATGGGGGAATGCAGGTCTGGTCCGAAGCTGGTGATAAGTCCCACCCGGCGTCCCAGGCGGGCGGCGGTCAGAGCAGAGTAGGCAGCGCCTCCAGGCAGGTATTCACCATTAACCAGGTCCAGGGTTATGTGCCCAGCAACGACAAAATCGGGCGCCACCTCCATGGCCGGAATCTGCTCAGTTCCTTAGAGTTATGTTAACCTTTCGATCATCCCCCTCTCCAATGCTTTCTGTAACGACATAGGGGTTATCCTGGAGGGCCAGATGCACAATACGTCGCTCGTGAGGGGGCATAGCCTCCAGGGTTATTCCCCTCCTGTTGGCCCGCACTTGATCGGCCATTCGGAGGGCAAGTGCTTTGAGCGAAGCCTGTCTTCGGAGACGGTAGCCTTCCACATCCACAAACACTTTGACGCGGGATCGCAACCGCTTGCTAAGGATCAGGTTGACTAAATACTGGAGGCTGAAAAGGGTCTTTCCCCTACGCCCGATGAGGATCCCCAGGTCCTCGCCCTGGATATCCAGGACACAGGTGACCTGGCCGTCAGTCATACCATACGTGGAAGGGGACTTGATATTAACGGTAGTTGGGAGTCCGAGGGCCTTTAGGATGGTCTCAAGGACCTCTTTGCTGGAGGAGGTCAATTCATCTTGCGGGCTTTCCGATATTATGGCGTCCAGAAGACTCACCCGTACTCTGGCCTCTTCAGCGCCGATACCCAGGATTCCTGATCTTCCTTCAGACAAGACCTCGATTATTACCTGGTCTCGCCCGACGCCCAGATCGGCCAGGGCCAACTCGATGGCCTCGTCGGCGCTCTTAGCGCTTCTTTCCGCGTTTTGCATCGGCCTTCTTGGTTCCTCCTTTCATAGCGGGCTTGGAGGTATCGGCCGCCGGGGCAGGAGCAGGCTTGGAGGTAGCGGCCGCCGGGGCAGGAGCCGGTGTGAAGAGATTGCCCCAACCCGTTACAGTGTATTGCATGGCAATGCCTACCAGGTTAGACATTACCCAATAAAGGGCAAGGCCGCTGGCAAAACTTAGAGTCATGAATGCGAACATGAGGGGCATCATGGTCTGCATCATTCGGTTCATCTGCGCCTGTTGAGGGTCCGCGTTGGCCATTGTCATCATCTTCTGCTGCACCCACATGGAGCCACCTACCAGGATGGGAAGCACCCATATAGGATCCGGTTTGGCCAGGTCCAGCCAGAGGAAGTTATTATTCAGGGGAATAGTCACCCAGACCGTGTCCAAGGCAGTGTACATGTGCTGAGAGAGAGATAGCAGCCCTTCTGGTGTGTCGGCCAGAGCCTGTAGGATGGACTGATAAAGGCCGATCCAGATTGGGAATTGCACCACTGTAGGTAGGGCGCACCCCAAAGGGTTTACCCCGTGCTCTTTATAGAGCTTCATGGTCTCTTGAGAGATCTTCTCCTTGTCCTTGCCGTACTTCTTCTGAAGCTCCTTCATCTTGGGTTGGAGCGTCATCATAGACTTGGAGGCATGAAGCTGCTTCAACGTCAAGGGCAGCATAAATACTCTGATGACCAGGGTGAAAACGAGTATCGCTATCCCAAAATTGCTGAAAGTAACCTTATAAAGTAAGATAAGGAAATTCAGCATGGGCATCAGAATTACCGTGTTCCAGGCTAGCGTTATCTCAGGCACGTATTCGCTATTCCTTTAGATTGGGGCTTCCCATCTCTTGGTCCCGGTCTTTATGTCAATTGCATACAAAACCTTCTCTCTGGATGCAACGTAGAGAATGCCATCTTGAACCGCGATGTTGGCGAGAACGGGGGCTTTGACCGTTACCCTTCGTTGCTCCGACCCGGTCTGGGCGTCGAGCCACAATAGCTCTCCGTTTTGAGCGGCCACCACGATCGCGCCCTCCGCTGCCACCGGCTGAGAGCGGATTAGGTCTCTGGCAGTGTATTCCCACTTCTTGGCGCCGCTGGCCAGGTCTAGCGCATACACCTTTTTATCAAGACCTCCAACATAGACCGTGCCACCAATGACCAGAGGCTGTGACCAAAAGGCGTTCCCGCCCTCGAAGCGCCAGGCCTCTTTTCCGGTAGAGGCTTCCACGGCATAGAAGTTACGATCGAAAGAGCCGATAAGGACCTTACCACCGGCAAATGTGGGTGTGGAGGCTAGGGCGCCCTGGGCTAAGAAGGGCCAAAGGACTGTCCCATTGGAGGAGTTCAGAGCATAGAGCTGGCGGTCTAGAGAAGTTACGTATACTGCTCCGGCCGTAACCACAGGTGATGACCATATTTTGTTGCGGGAAGCAAATTCCCACTTCTTCTTGCCGTCGAAATCAAGGGCATACACCTTCCCATCGGATGAAGAAACATATACTAAGGACCCAAACACGGAGGCATCGCCCACTATTGGTCCGCCCGTGGTGAATTCCCAGCGTTTGAGGCCGCTAGCCGCGTCCAGGGCGTACAACTTCCCATCGTATGAACCGACGTATACCACACTGGCAGATACGGTAGCGGAAGCGTAGAATGGGCCTAGCTTGGTTTCTCCCTCTGCTGGAAACTGCCATTTCCTGGCGCCGCTGGAGACTTCAAGAGCTAGCAGCCTGCCATCAGTTGATCCAACATAGACCGTATCTCCGGCTGGGGTTGGGCCCGGCCATCCAATGGCAGAAGCGCTAGTGCAAGCGGATAGTGTTAGAGTAAGAGCAACCAGTATTAAAAGCCAGTTCAACCGGCTTGAGGGTGTCTTCTTTATCACTTACTAATCTTCTACTATCTGTTATTAAGGATGGGTCCTGCCCCTAATGAAGGGGGTCATATCCGCCTGGAGAGAAAGGATGGCAACGGCCGATTCGTTTCAGCGCCAGCCATGCCCCTTTGCCCAGCCCATATTTCTCTATAGCCTCGTATCCATATTTGGAGCAGGAAGGCAAGAACCGGCAGGACGATGGGATTCGGGAAGAGAGGAACCTCTTGTACAATCGTATGGTAAAAAGGCCTGTGGCCTTCATTGCTCGATATTCTCCTTCGGCTCAGTAATTGCGGCAGGGTTCTCCAGGAGACGTGCTCTCGCCAGGACGTCCTTTAGTGCGCTCGTGATCTGCCGGAAGTCAGATGTTCTCGCGCCAACCCTGGCGGTCAGAAGCAGGTCCCAGCCTTCACGGGCCGTCACCGAGCGGGCTGCCTCCCTTATGAGACGCTTAACCCGGTTCCTCTCCACTGCCTTGCCGATATGCTTCCCGACCCTGAAGGCATACCGTGTGGGTCCTTCTTGATTGGGCAGCGCTCTCAGCCCTAGCTGGGCGTTGTACCAGCGCCTCCCCTCTTTGCTTACAGCAGAAATCCGTTTCTCGTCAGAGAGCCGCCGACGCCTCTCCAACGTTTACGCCACTGCCAGGGCCTTCCTGCCTTTCAGCCTCCGGGCCTTCAGCACCCGGCGACCTCCTTTGGTGCTCATACGGGCCCGAAAGCCATGCTCTCGTAGCCGGGGGATTCTCTTGGGCTGATATGTTCTCTTTGGCAAAAGGCCCTCCTGTATACTGGCAGATTATACTTGATTAGAGAGGGGGTGTCAATAATCACATGCATCTCTAATAGGGCACTCGGAACAAAGGGGCCGCTTCCGGCAGAACTCTTTGCCGTGCTGCACTAGCAGGGCATGGTAATCGTTAAACAACTGCGGGACGCGAGGTAGGTTGTCCATAAACATGGCCTGGAGTCTATGGTAAGTCTCTTTTTCAGGGCATAACCCAAGCCGGAAGAAGGTCCGCCTGGTATAGGCGTCTATCACGAAGATGGGTTTTATAGCGGCGTACAGGAGAATGGAATCGGCGGTCTCTTCCCCGATTCCATGCACTCCCAATAGCTCCTCCCTAAGCTCATAGGTGTCCCGTGCGAAAAGGGCGCTGAGGCTATCATCATATCTCTCGCCCAGATAGCGTGCCAGGGCTTTTAGCTTCTTGGCCTTGGCGTTGTAGTAACCGGAAGGGTAAACCAACCGGGATAGAGCCTCGACTGGTATGGAGCGAATCTGCTGCGGACTCATAACCCCGTTCGACTTCAGGTTAGCAATGGCTTTTTGCACGTTGGTCCAGGCGGCTGACTGGGTGAGGATGGCCCCTACCATTACCTCGAAAGGCTCCTCGGCCGGCCACCAATGCAGTGGCCCATAGTGGTCGAAAAGCCTCTGATATATTATCTGTAGCTTGTTACCGGCCTCAGTCTTCGTGCTTGCCGCTTGCATGTCAACGCACCTATAATACCACCAGAAGCTCCTTCTAAAAAAGGGCTTGGAGGCACGTACTTGGACGAATTCGCGATTATTGGAAAGAGACTCCCTCTAATCGAAGCCCCAGCCAAATCAATGGGACAGGTCAAATATGTCGCTGATTTAGCACTTCCGGGGATGCTTCACGGCGCAATACTTCGCAGTCCGTTCCCCCATGCGCGAATCCTGAACATTGATGTCTCCCAGGCCTTACGACTGGCTGGGGTCAAAGCACTTATCACCGGAAAGGATACCCGCGGGCGCAAGTACGGTCTCATGCCCCTGACCGCTGACGAGCTGGCCCTGGCCATAGATAAGGTCCACTATATCGGCGAGGCGGTCGCAGCCGTTGCTGCCGTGGATGAGGATATTGCACAAGCTGCCCTCGGACTGATTAACGTTGACTACGAGGAGATCCCAGCCGTTCTCGACCCTCTTGAAGCCCTCAGAGAGGGGGCGCCTCGAGTCCATCAAGACGCACCCGGCAACATTTCCTGCCAGGCATCGTGGCATTTCGGGGACGTGGAGGAGCATTTCCGCCGGGCAGACCATATTCGCGAAGATATCTTCGCGACTCAGCCGGTTACCCACGCCCCCCTCGAGCCACACGGCACAGTAGCGTCCTATGACTCTACCGGCGTCTTGACCGTTTGGGCTTCGTCCCAAAATCTTTATCTTTGCCGCCTCTCGCTGTCTGTGACGCTGGGAATTCCGGAAGGTAAGATCCGCATTATCAAACCTGCTGTGGGTGGGGGCTTCGGTGGCAAGGTTGAGATGTACTCTCACGATTTCGCCGCCTCGTTCCTCTCTATGAGGACTGGGCGGCCGGTTAAGATCGTATGTTCACGTGACGAAGTATTCTCCGCCACCCGGTACCGCAACCCGATGTCGCTCTGGCTGCGCACAGGAGTCAAGAAAGACGGGAGACTCCTGGCCCGAGACTGCCGGGTAATCGCCGACGGGGGCGCCTATACCAGCACCGGTCCTGGATTGCTGTATCTGGTCGGGATGATAGCCAATACACCTTACCGTTTACCCGCTTTCCGGTATAAAGGAATCAGGGCTTACACGAATAAGCCGCCTGCCGGGCCGCAGCGGGGACACGGCGTCATTCAGGGTACCTTTGCCGTGGAGTCACAAATAGACATGTTAGCCAGGGATTTGGGGCTGGACCCGGTGGAGATGCGGCGTCGCAACGCGACGTCATCGGGATATATGATGGCCAACGGCGTGCGGATAAAGAGTTGTGGGCTGTCTGAGTGTATCGAAAGGGCTGCTGGCTCAGTTGGCTGGGGAGCTGGAGAGAGAGACCCAAAGAACGGGCGTGGCCGGGGCATGGCGGTCGGCGCCTTTACCTCAGGCCAGCAAATAGTGCCCCACCTCCACGCCGCCGCCATAATCAAAATCCATTACGATGGAGCGGTGACCCTCTACACTGGAGCTCCTGACATTGGGCAGGGGTCCAACACCGTCCTGGCGCAGATTGCCGCTGAAGAACTGGGCGTGAAGATGGAGGACATGCGCGTAGTCGCGGCCGATAGCGATACGACTCCCATGGACTCCGGCGCCTACTCCAGCCGTGTAACGGTCTTTGTTGGGAATGCCGTGAAGGATGCTGCAGCCAAGGCGAAAGCTCAACTCCTCGAGGCCGCAGCCGTTCAACTGGAGGCCCGTCGTGAGGACCTGGAGGCCCGTGACGGCCGGATCTGGGTGAAGGGCAGTCCCGAACGGGGTCTTACCACTCAACAGGCTGCAAAGGCTTATCTCCGCCAAAAGGAGGAGCCAATAGTCGCCCACGGCAACTTCCACCAGATGGAAGAACATATCACCGCCGGCCATGGGGTTTTCACTACGGCCAGGGGAACCCTACCGGAGGATGCCGGCCTCGAGACGCCCTCCCCTTCGTTTAGCTTCGCAGCCCAGGTGGCCGAGGTGGAAGTAGACCGGGAAACTGGCCAGGTTAACGTGATAAGATACGCCGCTTCTCACGATAGCGGCCGCGCCATCAACCCGCTGGCTGTGGAAGGGCAGATAGAAGGGTCTATAGCCGGGGGAATGGGGCAAGCCCTAACGGAAGGGCTGGAGCGTAAGCATGGCCAGGCCTTTAATCCATCCTTCCTTGACTATCATATGCCTACAGCTTTAGAGATGCCCGAGTGCCAGGTCTGGGAAGTTAATGATCCGGACCCGGTAGGGCCTTTTGGGGCCAAGGAATCCGGCGAGGGAACCCAGGTCCCTGGCCCGGCGGCTGTCGCCAACGCCGTCTGCGATGCGATTGGCGTTCGTATTACCAGCCTCCCGATCACACCGGAGAAGGTGCTGAAGGGTCTACATAAGAAGGAGAGATAATAGGCGGGCCTCCCACAAGAAAGCCCGCCTATTATTTCCGCCATGATGCCGTTACGCGAAGATTCTTACCATCGTAGTCGTTTAGGCACCTACGTTAATCTCTGAGCATTGGGGCTGGAGACACTTTACATCTTCGATGCTTTCCCCAACTGCCACTCGTACATGAATACCTGCCAGCGCTGCTCCTCGGTTAGCAAGCCCTTGAAGGGAGGCATGGCAGTGCCGGACATGCCCTCGCTGATGCTCCAAAAATGGTGGTCCTGGATCTTCTCGAAATGTTCCTGTTGCTCAGAAGTAGAGTAATTGACGGGCGGTGGGTTCAGTGCGGCGCCTGCTGGGCCTTTGCCGTCCCCCTTCTCGCCGTGGCAGGTCAGGCAGCTTTGCCTATAGATCTTCTCTCCGGCATCAATAGCCGCTTTATCGTTCAGGGTATAAGGGCTTTTCTTGCCTTTATAGGCGGCTGGCACCTGAGCGGCGGCCTTTTCTCCGGCCGGCGAAAGGCCGCTACTTGAACTAGTGGCGGGTCCTCCACCCGCCGAGGCCGGGGCTTTGGTGGCCGTCGCGCTGGGCGCCACAGCCGGAGCGCACCCCCAAAGTAGCAGGGCCGCCACCAGCGGCAGGACCAGAAGAATCGGCTTCACAAACTTCGGCATATTCTCTTTTCCCCTCCTTGATAGGTATCGGAGACCCTCAGGGCTTTCGCGCCAGGACCAGCGAGTAGGGTCTTCGGGCGGATATCAGTTTGCGGCTGGGGTTAACGTAATTTCACTCTTTGAGCCTGGACTCTATATCCCTCCAGGTGTAA
>JAUYDP010000300.1 GCA_030691805.1 Dehalococcoidia bacterium
GCCGGGGTTTGCGGGCGGTGCAGACCCGGCGGCCGTGGGTCAGCACGTTGACGTGGAAGTCGTAGTAGTCCTCAGGCGGTAGTAAAGCCTCCAAGATATCGTGGGCCTTCTCGGCGCTGTCTCTTTCACCGATAAGGCCCAGGCGGCGGGTCACCCGGTGCACGTGGGTGTCCACAGGGAGCGCTGGCTTGCCCAGGGAAAAGAGCAAGACAATGGAAGCGGTCTTAGCGCCTACGCCCGGCAACCCCCGCAGCCACTCCCTGGCACTACTCACGTCCTTGTCCTTTAGAAACGAGAGATCAAGGGTTCCCCGCTCCTCAATTATCCGGGCCAGGATGGTCTTTAGACGGGGCGCCTTAACCTGGGCCAGGCCGCCAGGCTGAATGGCCGCAGCTATTTCCTCGACCGGAGCATCGAGCAGCTTCTCCCAAGCGGGGAAGCAGGCCCGCAGGCGCTGGAAGGCGCGGTGGGAATTCACATCGGAAGTATTCTGGGAGAG
The DNA here is from genome assembly GCA_030691805.1 of Dehalococcoidia bacterium. Classification (GTDB taxonomy): domain Bacteria; phylum Chloroflexota; class Dehalococcoidia; order JAUYDP01; family JAUYDP01; genus JAUYDP01. The sequence continues at coordinate 500 of JAUYDP010000300.1, forward strand.
GACGGTGTAGATTAGCTCAGAGAGGGGGTCGTAGCGAGGGTCCCATTGGTGGCGCCCGTATGCGTCCCTAAGCTGCTGGTTTATGGCTAGGGCTACCTCCCTGCTAAGAGTACTAGCCGGTATGGTTGCCGGAGGATACGCCATATGAGCAGCGCCCCTGCCCGTTTATCATGCATTCCAGTGACTCTACCGACGTGCCCAGCACTTGGGCCAACATCCGGATCTCCAACGAACAGACCTCCGGATGTACCTGGGCCACACGTTGGAAACGGCAATCATACTCGTGAATGTAGAACCCGTCTTCGACTTTCTCCCACTCTGCCAGATGGCCTTCCCGCTTTAAAAAGCCCACCAATCCCTCAACCTTCTCCTCCAGGGTATTGCCTCCGACCTGGGAAGAAACAGAATCGGCCCAGCGCTGGGCCATTCCCTCTAACATAGCGATAGTCTTTTGTTGCCCGACCTTTGATTTAATCTCATCCAAGAGCCAGGTTGTCAGAAGGTGGTAGCTCTTAGGGAAAAGATCGTCAGCAGATTGGGTCAGAGCATAGACAAAATTGGGACGCCCAAGCTTCCGCCTGACCTCACGGCAGGCCACCAGTTGTTCTTTCTCCAGCACCCCCAGGTGCTGTCTCACGCAAGTCGAGGTTAGCGCCACCTGCTGGGCTAACTGGTCTACGGTCGCTTCACCATCCTTCTTCAGGATATCAAGAATTTCCTTCCGGGTGGTCTGCATAGCATCCTTTCTGAAGCGGCCGTTATCACCCCGCCTGGTTGAACCTGGGTTTCGCACTTAGCGTACACAACACAGGTCTCCTTGGGTTCCCCGAATCCTTCCCCTATGTTTTTCGGAGCAGCGGACCGGTCCGGCCAGACTCTACTATTTGGGTAAACCTTTGACCAAGACCAACCCAGGATACGGTTGTGGCTAATAGTTTGCTAAGACCTCGCGTGTAATGCTAAGACCTCGCGTGTAATAATGAGTGTACCATAACAGCCGGGAATTGTAAAGTAGAATTAGTATAGACAGTATATACTTGACAAAGTCTCTTACTGGTAGTATACTATTTGCTACATGAGAAGGTGGTAATAGTCATGAAGATCTGTGCAGAAATCAAATGTTATCATTGCGGCTACGTATCAGGGCAGATTTGCGGTGAAAGCGAAGGCTCTCTGCGCTGGGAGAAGCTCCGTCCTAACCCCAATTTCCGGGGTAGCCTCCCACAGCCTGGTGAGCCATTACGCTGTTTCCGCTGCAACGGGCCGGTATACCTGGACGAGATAGAAACGCAGCGTGTGCCTACAACGGTGCGCTCTACGGCAGAAATCATCGAGCGGGGTGGACGCCGCAAGCGTCAGGTTGCCGCTTGATCGGGGACTCACCCCTTATTTGGCTCCGGACCTACTCGTTTTCACCCACTCCGGCCGGTCTTTTCCAGAGGCAGGCCGGCTATCACCAGGATCTCTGCCACTATTGCGATGCCAGAGATAATAAACCCTGGGTAAAAAGAACCGCTTACGTCAATGAGGACGCCGCCAATGGCAGGCCCAATCATCTGCCCCAGGCCGTGTCCCATGGTAACCAGGCCCATGGCCGCTGCCGCCATGGCAGGTCCCACCAGGTCACCGGCTGCCACGGTTATTATGGTCATAGGCCCAACGTAGGAGGCCCCGAAAAGGAAGGCCGAGACCCACAGGCTAGGCGCATCCTGACGGAAGACCGGTATCAAGATACCGATAGCTAGCATCGCTGCGCAGGGGATAATTGTCTCTCTGCGCCCCCAGACGTCGGATAGATAGCCCCATAATACCAGGGTTATTGCCGACATCACTCCCGACAGAGACCAAAGGTTTCCAGCAAACTGCGTCTCGTACCCCAGTCCTCTTGTGGTAAAGGCAAATAGGAAGACCGCATAGATTGAGAAAAACCCATGGCAGAAGTAGGCCGAGGTCAGGCGCAACATGGTTCGGTTTCGAAAGACGTCCCCCAAATTCTGGAAGGGCTTACCGGCCCCTCCGCCGGGATTCCCTTTCCTCTCTCCGGTCTCCGCGGGCGGCTCCCGCATGGTGACCGCGGCTACCAGGCCGACTGCCAGGGCAGCCAGTCCGAAGTATATCCACGCCGGCCGCCATTCGGTTCCACCGTTGGCCTCCAGTATACGCGGCCCGAAGACCGCTGTTGATAGGATCCCGAAGTTAGCCCCCACGGTGACAATGGCCATGAACATCCCACGGCGGCTAGGCGGGAACCATCCGGAGACCAGCCCGGCGG
>JAUYDP010000329.1 GCA_030691805.1 Dehalococcoidia bacterium
CCAGCGCTGATGCCCCCGCCGTTGCTCGGGTAGCTGGGGTTGCCCACCGTGTTGCCGGTGATGGTGTTGTTGGTGACACGGAGCGCGCCACTGGCCGACGCGTATATGCCGGATGCCCGGTTATTGCGAATGGTGTTGTGGTCAATGTACGGCGACGATGCCTCGATGGTCAGAGCGCCAATGGCCGTTCCCACGCCGACGTAGCCGGCGTATTCGATGATGGCGTACTGGACGATGCTCCCGCCGGCATAGTTGCCGCTGCCGTCGAAGGTCGCATCGGTGCTGGAGTCCATGAAGTGGATGTTGCCCCAGTCGCCTTTGGCCGGGGTGGCCTGGTTGGAGGTAAAGGTGATAGCATTCGACGCTGTGCCCCGTGCTACTAGCGTGCCCTGCACCAACAGGCCCTTGAGGCTGTCGAACTTGACAGTCGTCCCGGCCTCGATGGTCAGCGTTACCCCGCTCGGCACAACCACACTCGCAGTCACAATATACGGATCACACGTGGTCGGGCTCCAGGTTGTGTCTGTGCTAATGACGCCGGAGACGGAGCAGGAGGCAGCGCTGACCCTCACGTCGGGATGTGCGCCAATGCCGATGGCCAGGAGGGTGATGAGAAGAACGGCGCCGGCAACGCCCAGAATGCGGTTCATACTCCGTGTCATGTTCTGCTCCTTGCAGCACCGCCGCAGGGGTGAACTGGCCAACTTCCCGTCCGGGTGATGCCGGTGCGACCGGGGTCGTGGCCGACCATGGGCCAGTCGTTGGGGCCGTCGGCGTGGGCTGTAGGGGGTGCACCGGCCAGGAGTACGGCAGCCAATGATGCCGTAACTGCCGCCGCAGCCAGGATTGCGCACACGGGCGAGCGATTCAGCAACCGCGTACCTCCAGGGCCGTACCGCCGGGGTGGATGAATCCTATTGTATCTTTAAATGCGGTAATGTCAAGCTCGCAAAAGCAGAAGTATTGAGGGCTAGGGCGATGAACAGGACGAAGGCGAATGATAAACGAAGTGTGCACTGAGAAAACCCGGCGCATGTCCATCAGGGAATTCCGGGCCGCTGGGAAGGCCGTCGGCCGGGGCATGGGGAAGCTGTTCAAGTAGGCGCCTCATGCACGCCAATGCAATATCACTCCCAGGGCCCCAGAGGCGGGTTAAAAGTTCAGTTAGACACTTGATAGAATTGTAATGTGCGCGAGCATAGCCGCCGGTGTATAATGGCATGAAAAGGTGGAATACTCTCTTGTTAGTTGCAGGTTCTTGGCGTCTGGCCAAGGAGCCGCGCGTCGGAGATAACATCCCATGTTTGGAGGGAGTCTACATTGAGCCGCAAATATGGAAACCCGCCGATAACAGAAGCTGTGTGTGAGTTCCGTTTTGCGCCCAGTACCCCCTGGGATCTCACAATCCCCGGCCTTGTTTACGAAGAGGTACGAGGCACATTTCCTAAGAAACGCCAAGCGACCACACTTGAAGCTAGAATGTCAGCGGGGCCCGAAGGCCTTGAACACCATATTGCGACGACACCGGGAATGCAATTCGTGCGAGAGGATGAGAAGGCTTTATTGCAGGTAGGGAAGGATCTCCTTTCTGCTCATCATCTCAAGCCCTATCCAACATGGCAAGAATTCCTGCCGTTGGTTCGCCACGGCTTTGATGCCTATTGCAAAGTTGCGAGGCCCCAAGGAGTCGGGCGCATCGGCCTGCGGTACATTAACCGAGTTGAAATAAAGGCCGAGAGAGTCAAGATGGAAGATTACTTCGAGTTCCACCCTACAGTGGGGCCGCAACTCCCGCAGAACTTGGATGAGTTTTCCATAACCATTCAGATACCATTTGAGAATGGCAGAGATAGAACAAGGCTACAATTGGGTAGTGTCAAAGGGGAACCAAATACTGTAACGGCCATTCTCGATATCGATTATTCGTTGGCTCGGTCTGACCAAGTGTCTTTGGACACAGTTTTTGAATGGGTAGAGGTCGCCCACAGCCATGTGGAAGATGTGTTCGAGGGTTGCATAACCGATAAGTTGAGAGCAGTATTTGAGGAGGAGTAGATGCCGCATCTTTTATCCTCACAACACGAGGCGCGTCCTTTCGGTCGCCTGACGTCTTGCCTTCGGGAGGGAGGGCACTCGCGACCCATTACCGAGGCTGGTCCCACCGGAGTTGGCTTGAGTGGCACAGGAGTGTTTATAGACATAAACGTGCCAGACTCCTATCCTGGGCGGGAAGAGCGTATGTGGCCGCGAGATGCGCACGCTTCGCTGCAGACGAGTGGGTCTGTGACGTCCCTGCCAATTTGGCAGCTTGGAATACTCTGTGAGTTTTACACTCTTAGGGGACGAGAGGAAATCTATAGCTTTCTGCAGGCGCGCCACCACCTTGTTCCGCTCCTCGTTGACGCATACTTCCAGATTGCCAAGTATTTTGGGCCTGACCCGGATATCATTCTTGAAGTTTTCACCGATCCAGAGGGAGACAGGCATAAGGAACTGTTTGCGTTCATACAGACGCCCCTGCCTCCCCAGGATGCAATAGCAGGTCTCAGACAGCTTGACCACGGATGGTGGCTGGAAGAGGTCGCCGCGGCCGAAGGCAATCTATCCATAAGCTTGGAATTCAAATGAGTTTTGATTGGTCCGAATTCTACAAGCTGGCGCAAGAGTTGATAGGTCGGGGAAATGTCTCAGCATCCCGTGAGGCAAAGTTACGCAGCGCGATCAGTCGTGCATATTTTGCAGCCCACTGTTCGGCGCGAAATCACCTTGTTAATGTGGATAGGGATACTGTTGACTCGGATAATCGCGCTCATAAGCAGGTTGTAGAGAAATTTAAGTCTAGCACTGACAAAGAGCGTATTGAGATTGGTGAATCCCTCAACCGCTTGCGACAGTACAGGGGGCGAGCTGACTACGACGACACCTTCGGCTTTACAGACCTAGAAAAAACGGCTCAAGGAGCACTAATGTTCGGGGGATTAGTCCTTAACGAGCTCAAGAACTTACCTCCGTCGCAGAGCCCGAAGCGAGACGCTAGGTGACAGTGACACAAGGTCACACCTAAAAAGAGCCTATGTCTCCTCGCGCTCCTTGTTTCGCATCTCCTCGAGGACCTTGACCACATCGGGGAGAGAGACCTGGCCGGAATGGTTAACGTCAGCTTTCAGGTTGTCCCGGTACTTCTCCGGCCTGGCTCCTTTCAAGAGGAAGATTAGCAACACGTCGCTATACTCCCGCACCACACCAACCTGTTGCCCTCCCTGGAAGACGGGCTTCTCTGTGCCTTTTCCCACGTCGCTCCCGGCCTTCAGGAGGCCGCCGCCGCTGGCTTTGATATGCTGGTCAACCCCAGTCGTGAAAATCAGGCCGTTGAAAACTTCCGTTAGCAATCCGTTAGCAAAATGCCTTCCGGCGGGCCGAAAGAGCGGGAAATTACGTTCAAAAAGGGTGGGAAAAGGGGTGTTGGTAGCGCATACCGGATTCGAACCGGTGGTCTCCTCCTTGAGAGGGAGGTGTCCTAGGCCGCTAGACGAATGCGCCCCGTTCCGCAGCATAATGTTACCATAGGAACGGTCTGAGCGGCAATAGGCAGTAGATGTCTGAGGCTACTACAAGAGGGGATTAGCTTTGCCCGGATCTCTTGGGATCGGCTTCGTCGGAGGCTGCGGCCAGGGTCGAAGTCGGAGCGGCGGCCGGGGCGGCCCGTACCGAGGCGCCCCGCTTGAAGATCCCGGTGATACGGGGTGAGCTGAGTACCCCCTCCGGCATGAAGAGGCCGATGAACATGAGGATGAGGCCGTAGAAGAGGAGGGAGGGGATGGGCAACGACACGTAGTGGAAGACCACAATGTCTATAGCCCTGACAATGGCCGTTCCGAGCACTGGCCCCATGACCAGGCCCGTTCCCCCCAACATGGCCATCATGGGGGGCAACAAAGTTCGCTCCAGGCCCAGGGCCATCTCGTGGTCAATATATCCCGAGCTCAGGGCGAAGACCGTCCCCGCCAGCGAAGATGGCGCCGAGCTTAGCACCAGTCCCAGTTGCTTGTGGCGAAAGGTGTTGATGCCGACCGCCGCGGCGGCCTCTTCATCCTCCCGGATGCATTTAAACGCCAGGCCGGTGCTGCTACGGGAGATGAGGTAGTTCATGAGCACGGACCCGGAGGCCAGCGCCAGGGCCAGGTAGAAGGCTACATACTTATCCATGTAAAACTGGGTCGGCACATAAATTCCGAAGGAGCCGCCCGTAAGATTAGGGAAGTTCACCACTAGTATCTGGAGCAAGAGCACCAGCGTGATAGTCACGATGGCAAAATAGGCTCCTTTCAACCGGAACAGAGGGAAGGAGGTTGCTGCCGCGAACAATACTGTCAGAGCCAGCCCGACGACCGTGGCAATGATAATCGCCGGCGCTCCGAGGGTCTCCATGCCCTTGTTGTTCAGAAGCACCACGACTACATAGGCCCCTATTCCGAAGAAAGCCCCTTGCCCTAGGTTGACATAACCCAGATAGCCGCCAACCAGGTCGTAGTTCGCGGCCAGGACCAGAAACAGGAAGCTGAAAAGTAGGATGGTCACATAGGAAGGGTCTAGAAAGAGAGGCGACAGAGCCAGCAGAACGATACCCACGAATGCCAGGATGCCTCCTGGCCAGGGTCTGAAACGCCCCACAGTCCCGTTCATAGCTCCGCCTTGCCCATAAGGCCGGTGGGCCTCACCACCAGAACGGCGAACAGCACGGCGATGGCTACAGCGGGCGCCCAGATGCTTCCTATGGCCAGTCCGGTAAAGGTCTCGGCAAGGCCAAGAAGAAGCCCAGCAATAAGGGCGCCGGGGAGGCTTCCCACGCCCCCTAGAATAATGATAGTGAGGGCTTTAATGACCAGCGGTAGTCCGGAGTATGGCTCCAGTGGCACAGCCAGGATGTAGAAGATCCCGGAGATGGACGTGGCGAGTATGGAGGCCGTGAAGATGACGGCCAGCACTCGGTGGGGATTAAGGCCCATGATAAGCGCGCTTTCGTAGTTTTGGGCCAGCGCTCTGGCGCCCTTCCCCCAGAAGGTGCGGGTCAGAAAGAGGTGAAAGCCCAACATAGCCAGAGCGACGAATACCAGGATGACCAGCCTGCTCCCAGAGACGGCCAGGCCCCATAGCTCAATCCTGGGAAGGAACATGGGGAACGAGAACCTTGGGAGAGGGTCAACGTAATTGCTCCAGAGGAACCCCATAGAGCTTTCCAAAGCCAGGGCCAGCCCGAAGGTAATAAGTATGGACCCGATGAGCATCTGCTGGGCGCTCTTGCCCATGATCTGTCTCACTACCACGGCCTCAAAGAGGATTCCGACCAGTATAAAGAAGGCCAGGACAATGATGAACGATAGGACGGGATTTAGCTCCATGTATCTAAGCAACAGCACGGAGAGGGCCGCTCCCATCACCAGGAAGTCGCCATGGGCGATGTTCAGGACCCTGGTGGTGCTGAGGGTTAGGGAGAGGGAGAAGGCGATCAGCGCATAGATGCCGCCGGCCGCCAGGCCTCCGATAAACGCTTCTATTAGGATCTGGGTAGAGAAATTTATCAAGCTATTTCCTAAAATTGGGGGGGGGGACACCCCCCAATCCCCCCGTCCTCCCGGCTTCCTAAAATTTGGGGGGAACACGCTCCAATCCCCCCGTCCTCATGGCGCCTAGGATCATCCTTGGGGTGGGGCCGCCTTAACGACCCCACCCCAAGCTTCGACTATTTCTTCCGGGGCTGGAATTTCCCGGTGGCCATATCCTCCGGCCAGAGCACAATAACCTTGCCTCCCTGTATCTGGGTCGGGTAGACCAGCTTGGTGCCATGGCCGTCAAGGGTCTGGTCCTTGTATTTGGTGCCGAACTGGAAGTACACGTCCCCGTGGAGGGTCTCGTAGCGCAGGCCCTTGACCGTCTCCATGATCTTGGCCTTGTCCAGGGTCCCGGCCTTTTCAATAGTGTTACGGATAGCTTCCAGGGCTATAAAGCGGACAGAGGTCCACCCGTAGGCCATGGGGTCTTCCATGCCGGCCCGCTTCTGCAGATCGCGGAACATCTTGACATTGCCCTTCGTGAATGGGGCCTCGTGGCTCTCGGAGGTTATCTTTTCTGCCAGTTTCTCTCCAACGTCCTTGATGAAGCTGGGCCCTCCGATGGTGGCGTGGGCCACGTGGAACTCCTTGGGGTCAAGCCCTAGCTCGGCAGCCTGCTTCACGAAGGCGGTGGCGTTGGCGATCCAGGCTGACACATAAACCACGTCAGCGTTCAACGACTTCAGCTTACCGATGGAGGCCGCGAAGTCTTTGGTATTGGCGGGAACTATGTCAACGTTCACTACGTTGAGGCCAATGCC
>JAUYDP010000334.1 GCA_030691805.1 Dehalococcoidia bacterium
CTGGAGCGGACGGCGCATTCGCCGCCGCTCAGCCGGACGTTCGCCGTCAAAACGACTTGACATCGGGATGATGATGTCGTACGATATGTGGTACGATAAGGAGGTGATTGAGGATGACAACGCTGTCTGCATCAGAAGCCAGAAAACGCCTATATAATCTAGTTGACGAAGTGAAGGAAACACACGAGCCGGTTCAGATCGTAGGCAAGAGGAGTTCTGCAATCCTCGTCTCGGAGGAGGACAGGCGGGCACTTCAGGAGACACTGTACCTGACATCCATACCTGGTAAGATAGAGTCCATCCGGGAGGGGTTGAGCACTGCCGTCGAGGAGTGCGACGAGGAACCTGGCTGGTGAGTTGGCGGCTGGTTTTTACCAAGCAGGCTGAGAAAGACGCGAAAAGAATAGCACCATCAGGCCTTAAGCCCCAGGCAAATCGCCTATTGGACATCCTCAGAGAAGACCCCTACCGGAACCCACCGCCATACGAAAAGCTTGTGGGAGACCTTTCCGGCGCTTATTCCCGAAGAATCAATATTCAGCATCGGCTGGTTTACCAAATCGTGGACGATATCGAAACCGTCAAGATCATCCACATGTGGACACATTATGAATAGCCAGACAAATTTTGGGCGAACAACGCCATCCAGCGGATGCGTTACGGGCAATGGTGATCGCGAACGTTAGCCGGAGAACGCACATCATGTCAAGGTTTCATGAGGATCTACTCGAACAGCTTACTTGTCTCGTCCCGGGCCTTGTCCACGACCTGGTCCACCTGACGCTGGGTTTCCGCGTCCGCCCCCAGCTCCCGGACCCGCTTCTTGGCCCAGAGGCCCACATTGCGGGAGTCCTTGTAGTATTCATCCCCAGAAGCCCGGCCTGTGTCCACCTCTGACAGGCGGTCGCCCTCGGACCGGTGGTAGGCAAAGGCGGAGAACAGCCTGGTGAGGTCCTGGCTGCCACAGGCCTGGCACTCCACCTCGGCCTGGCGGGAAAGGCTCAGGACCAAGAGGCTGGTCTTGGCTCCGCAGGATTTGCAACGGTATTCGTATATCGGCATAGCACCACCCTATTCTAGCACGCGGAGAGGATCTCTATCTCGTAATCGGTCATGACGGCTTCCCAGCGCGTCGTTTCTACGAAGTGGACCACCTTGGACAGGGTCTCGTTGATATGCTGGCTGTCGTTGCTAACACATGCAACTCCCAGGTAGGCTACCTGCCAGAGGTCGTTGCCGTCTATCTCCGCAATCGAGACATTGAAGCGGTTCTTCACCCTCTCGATCATAGACTTCAGAACCTGACGCTTTCCCTTGAGCGACTGGTTTTCGGGAAGATGTAGGGCAATCCTGCATGCGCCAATTATCATAACGACACCTGATTAATAACTGTTTCTTTGGGGAGGCCCAGGTGATACGGCATTAACCGTCGGCGCCACCACTTCGACCTGGAAAACCCTGAGACTCGTAGTGTCAAGTCCATCCTCACCCTTAGTTTTAAGGTTTTCAAAAGGATTTGCCTGATACATACCTATGTTCAGCCAATAGGTGCCCAAAGGGATATCCCTAGGCGCCCTAAGGATATGAAAGTCCTTATAGGTCTTTCCACCCTCCCATTGGGTAGTGGAAATAACATTGTCGGATTGGGCATATGTTTTCCAGTTATCGTCTACCAGATGTACAAAGGTGCTGTAGTCACGCTCCAGATCCGTGGTAGGACGCCAGTAAAGCCCCAGGCGCAAGTCATCTCCAGCATTGACTCTAAGATATTCCAATTCGATCTTCTCGATCTCTACAGTTCCAAAACGGTTGCCTAAATTCCTGGAAGCCAGATTTCGGTCCGGGCCGGTATTCCAGAGCCTGAATATGCTCAGACTCCTAATGCTAGAATTAGGGTTACTTAACCGCTTTACCCGGGAATAGAATTGGGTGAATCGGCTGTTAGACGCTAAATATTGGTCGAAAGGGTTCTCATCTAGCAACACTACGAATTCAGGCCAGAAATGGAAGACGCTCCAAACCAGGTCCTGTCTTTCAAGGCGTTTGGCCACCTGTGGACTGGTCAGGCCGGCGAAATCTACTATTGGAAGTTTTGAATAGTACCCTATAACCCCTATCTCCATGGCCTCCACGACGGCGCCAGAACCGGCGTTAATATCTAACCACTCACCTACCTCTCGGTATAGGCCCATCCGTCCGTCCGGCCCAGATCTAAGCATCTCACCATCTCTCGCGAGGCTACTGGTCCAAAAAGGGGCGCTGAGCAGCACGACCACCAGAGCCGAGGTCAGGGTACGATTTTGTTGCCTCAACAGTTCCAGACACTTGTTCAGTCCAAGAGCTACGGAAAAAAGAACAGCAGGAATTGCCGGCGCTAGATACCAGTGGTAAAAAGGGACAGCTAACTTTTGGTACGACAGAACGTAAAGAAGGCCCCAGCCAATTACTGGCAGAAGGAACCGGTCTTTGATTATCCCCTGCGCCAGACCCAACAATAGCAGGGCCAGCAATAGTACCCTGATAGCAGCCGGCTCGAAAGCCCACTGAAAGTAGTCCGTGGCGCCGGGCAAGAAAGTTGAAAACCAACCCAGGCTCAACTGGGCCGTCTTAGCTGCAAGGGTATTGGGGAAGAGAGAGCCAAAAAAGGTCATAGAGAAGACAAACCAGGGAATGCATAACCCCGCGTAGATAAGGGTTTCACGGTAGGGAAACCGCCGGGTCATTATGATTTGATATAGCAGCAATGGCGCGGCCAGAGTGATAGCATCCATTCTGGTTAACGTGGCTAAGGCCAGAAGCGCCGCCGCCCAAAGGCTCTTTCCCGAAATTAGTAGACCAACCGAGCCCAAGGCCAGAGCCATGTAGAAGTTCGTCTCCATGCCAAATGTTGTCGGAAAAAGAGGAAAGAGTACGTAAAGCAGTCCGGCAGCCATCGCGATGGTCACAGGAACCCGGGGCGCCAAAATTAGGAACATCAGTGTCCCGCTTATGGCAAACGCCAAAATGCTGATAACAGTACTCGTCGCCGGCACATCGAGGCCAATTAAGGACAAGGCTCCAAGCACCAAGGTATACAGTGGGCTAGTTGTCACCATAACCTGCTCGCCCTGGTTATAAACAAATCCGTTGCCAGCAGCGAGGTTCTCGGCTACTCTGTAGGTAATCCAGGGATCATCGAAGGTCGAAGCCCGCAAAAGGATACCTACGACTAAGCCAGTAACCAAGACGATCAGGAATCCGATACCTTGGGCCGAGGTGAGTTGGCGCAAACTAGCCCCTTGTGGCTTTTCAGTATTAGCAGCCACGTTCACGCTCTTCCCACAGGAGCGTAGCGCCGGCATTGGCGCATTTCATCGTTCTCCCCACAGCCCTCGCCCCGCTCCCCTGGCATCTTTCTCTAACCGGGCCAATAGGTCCTGGTGTTTCACGTCCGGAGGATAGCTGGTGGCGTAGGCGTAGCCCAGGCGCACCAGCTCGGCATTGACCATGGTCGCGTCCAGATAAACGTAACGTAGGAGGCGTCCGTACCGGTCGGTCTCAGACACGTCACGCTCCAGGACCACTTTTTTGCCCTCCACTAACTCCCTGTTCTTTTCCTTAGCCTTCTCCGCCCAGGCCTTCACCGCTGGCCGTGAGTCCGTTATCTCCGGGGTGTTGATACCGATATAACGTACCCTCTGCCCACCATCCAGCTCTACCGTATCACCATCAATAACCCTGACGACCCGGGCCTCCTGGCGCCCTGGACCCGAAGTAGCAACCGGGGACGGAGAAGCCGCCGGCTTCGCGGTCGCCTTGGCCGGGGGTGTAATGGTAGCTGGGGGTGCTGCTCCACGCTGGTCGCCTCCACAACCTACCAGGGCAAGGACCAGGACACCCAGGCTCAGCCACCGTACCATCATCTGCAATTGAGGTTGGCCATGGCTCTAAAGGTTTCCCTAGCTTCTCCGAAACATTCGGGGCGCCAACCAATAGGTAGGGGCGTACGGCTATGCGCCCCTACGGATATAACCCCCCTTTGTGGTAGAGACGCATCGAGATCGTGCCCCTGCCCCAGGAACGGTGTCATTCGTGCCCCAAACGGTAGGGGCGCATAGCCGTGCGCCCCTATAGATGTAACCCCCATTTGTGGTAGAGACGCATCGAGATTGTGCCCCTCCTCCAGAAACGCTGTCGTTCGTCCCCCAAACGGTAGGGGCGCACAGCTGTGCGCCCCTACAGAAACAACACGCCCTGAAAGGAAAAAATCCCCCGATGGGTGCATTCCCCAGCAACCGGGCGCAGCTTGGCTTCTAATAGGCGTATAGCCGGCCATAGGGCCTGAGGTGCAACGGAACAAGCTTCAAAAATGGCGCCCGCAGGATTTCCCCCGCATTATACCCGAAATACCCGGAAAACTCCTCCACCAGCTGGGAAAGGGTCTTCAAGTCCTGCTCCTTTGGTTCCAGGACCCCTACTTCCTTGCCCAGTTGATAGTCCTTGACTTGGCCCCGGAGATAGATGACGCCGCCGTGCATGCCGGTGCCGATAAAGTTGGCCCTGTGATACTGGTCGGCCTTCAGACCTAACCCCAGGACCACCAGCACTCCCCCGGCCATGTATTCTCCCAAAAAGTCCTGCGCCGTGCCTCCAATAACCAGTGAGGGTTTCTTCTCCTGGTATTCTTTCATGTGAATGCCCACCCGGTAGCCCACGTCCTCCCGGACGAAGACTTTGCCACCCCGCATGGCGAAACCGGTAATATCACCGGCGTGGCCGTGGACGATTATCTCCCCGTCGTTCATAGTATTAGCGCAGCCGTCCTGGGCGTTTCCGTGGACGATTATGCGCGGTCCATCCATGAAGGCCCCCAGGTCGTTGCCGGGGGTGCCGTAGATATCTAACTGCACCGGGCGACGGAGGTCAGTGCCCAGGTATCGCTGGCCACAGACGTTGTGCAACTCGATCCTCTGGACCCCTTCGGCCACCAGCTCCCGTAGCCTGGCGTTGAGGTCCCGGTAGTGGATGCCGGTTGCATCTATGCGGACCGTACCGTCGTTAGACATCTGGTTCTCTCCCAGGGCAACCGCCCCTGGCATTGCTTCCATTTGCTCAGTCCCTTCCGGTCCCTTCTCCACCTTTTAGGCGGTGTCGAAGAACTTCAGTATGCTTGGAAGATGTCATTCTGAGCGATAGAGAAGAATCTTCACCTCTTCCGAGCCCACCCACTACTTCGGAGACGGTGAGATTCTTCGCCTCCGCTGCGGTGCGGCTAGAGTAAGATAGTATTCGGCCCCGCTCCGGCTCAGAGTGACATTAATCGTATCCACTGCAGTCAGACGCTAGGCAGCATACCGAACCACTTCAAGCTCAGCGGCTTTGTCTACGGACTCAAGGATCCGGTCGACACCAGCCATCACGGTGTCCGCCAAGACATATTCGTGACATTGGGAGCATTGGATAACGGGGAGCCCTTTCACGATAACAATGTTCGTGTCACCCACTTTGAACGGGACATCCGTGACTCGGTCCTCCATAATGCCACCACACACACGGCAAATCATAGCTTCCGCCTCCGAAAATCCTTTTCCCATTTGCGAAAGTCCGGCAAATATTAAGTATATAGAGTTTCCATTAGGAGGGCCACGTCAGGTTCCCGCCATCTTGACGCCCAACACGTTCATCTCCGTGTCGGTGAGGCCGATGGCACGCAGGTGCAGGCGGTTGCCCCGAACGCTCTCCAGGGCATTGATGCCCATGCCTCCCAGCATGTCCTTTATCTCGTGCTC
>JAUYDP010000373.1 GCA_030691805.1 Dehalococcoidia bacterium
AGTTCGCTTTTCTTAGATAAGGCTTGAAGTAACGGCGGAATTTGTCCCCGGGGCCACACCGCCAACCGGGTCTGTAGTGCGGGGGCTTATCCCCCCGCCTCCCTGCCCCAGCGGGGGACCAGCCCTCAGGAGTGGGCACAATTCGTCTCCGGGCCTCGGCCCTAGAAAGGGCCTACTATCCAGTCAGGATAGGCCGTGCTTTCTAGCCCCGCACGAACCCAATACTGCCCACTCCTGAGGGACAAGCCCCCGCCCTACGCGTGTCCTTCTTCTGCGGAGAGGCGCCAGGGGGCAACTTCTTTGAACACCTTCCCAGGGGATTTGGGGCCTTCGTAGAGACCTCCTGCTCGTTCAAAGTTGCTCCCCCCTCCGGGATTATGCTAGTATAATGTTAAAGGATTCACACTCTGTAAGCCCCGAAAGGAGCTATTTTTTATGGGTGGTAATTCCACGGTGACCCCGGTAGCCCAGAGCAAATTCCTCTCTGAAGTGGAGAGGGAGAGCGGCCAACGCATCATGGACTGCTACCAGTGCGGGAAATGCACCGCGGGATGTCCTTCCGCCGCCTCGGCAGACGTGACCCCCCGGCAGGTAATGCGCGGCATCCAGTTAGGCCTTGCCGAGGAAATGCTGGACAACTCCATGATCTGGCTCTGTGTATCCTGCCAGATCTGCACGGCGAGGTGTCCCTGCGAGATAGATATAGCCAAAGTCATGGAGAGCCTGCGTCTTATGGCAACCCGGCAGGGGCGGGCCAAGGAACGAGACATTGCGCTCTTCCATCGCCTCTTCTTAAAATCGGCTGAGGCTGGTGGCCGGGTCTGGGAGCTCGGTTTGGGTGGTTTCTACAACATGAGCAGCGGCCACCTGCTGGCTAACGTTGGCCTTCTTCCATCCATGCTGGCTAAGGGCAAGCTGGAAGTGCTGCCGCACCACAACAAGAAGGCTAAGGCGGCAGTAAAACGGATAATCGAGCGCGCCTCTCTCCTCGAAGGCAAATAGCAGTGACTCACCAGGCATACGCCTATTACCCTGGTTGTTCTCTCTCCTCTACGGCCAGAGAGTACGACGTTTCCACTCGCAAGGTGTTCGAGGCGCTGGGCTTGGAGTTGAGGGAGCTAGAAGATTGGAGCTGCTGCGGCGCTTCAGCGGCCAAGGGGATAAACCACCTGTTGGGGCTGGCCCTGCCCGGCCGCGTTATCCAGCAAGCCGAGGAGGCCAACCTGCCGCTGACAACCCCTTGTCCGGAGTGTTACTCCCGCTTGCGCTTCGCCGCCTATGAGATGAAGGATGAGGCTACCAGGAAGCAGGTATCGCAAGTCCTGGAAACAGAGATAAAGAACACCGGCGCCATCGAACCAACCTTGAAGATCATCTGGCAATATGATGGAGACCTGCGAATTAAAAAGCCCCTAACCGGCCTCAAAGCGGTGGCCTACTACGGGTGCCTCTTCGTGCGGCCCAAGGACGTGGCGGCTTTCGACGACCAGGAGGACCCCCGCTCCATGGATGACATCGTAACTCGGCTGGGGGTTGAGATGCTGGACTGGGGCTTCAAGACAGAGTGTTGTGGGGCCTATTTGAGTGTTCCCAAACCAGAGATTGTCTACCGTCTCGTGTACCGCATCCTGAAGGGGGCTAAACAGGCGGGAGCAGATTGCGTGGTGGTGGCCTGCCCGTTGTGCCAGGCCAACCTGGATACCCGGCAGAAGGCTATCGAGGAGCGCTACAGGGTCCATTTTGACCTGCCAATCATCTACTTCACCCAGTTAATGGGCCTGGCCATGGGCTTCTCAGCCCAGGAACTCCTGCTTGATAAGCACCTCACGGACCCCCTACCGCTGCTACGAGGCAAGGGGCTTGCTTGATGCAAAATAGGTTATTATGGCTAGGATAGGCATCTTCCTCTGCCACTGCGGCACCAACATCGCCGGCGTGGTGAATATCTCCCAGGTGCGGGAGGCGGTCAAGGATATCCCGCAGGTGGTCCTGGTAGAGGAAAGCAAGTACATGTGCAGCGAGATGGGCCAGGGAGGCATCCGCGAGGCCATCGAGAAGAACAAGCTCGACCGGGTGATCATCTCCGCCTGCTCGCCTAGAATGCATGAGAATACCTTCCGCAAGACCGTGGCAGACGCCGGGCTTAATCCTTATCTACTCGAGATTGCCAACGTCCGGGAACAAGACAGTTGGGTGCATGCCGACGACAAGGAAGCCGCCACGGAGAAGGCCATTGCCCTGACCCGCACAGCGGTGGCCAAGGCGCTCCTCAACCAGCCTCTCACACCAAAGCGGGTGGGCCTCACCAAGCGGGCTCTGGTTATCGGTGGGGGGATCGCCGGAATCCAGGCGGCCCTGGACATAGCCAACGCCGGGCATCCCGTGGTCCTGGTGGAGCGGGAGCCTACCATTGGCGGGCGAATGGCCCAGCTAGACAAGACTTTTCCAACGCTGGACTGCTCTTCCTGCATCCTGACGCCCAGGATGGTGGAAGCCAACCAGCACCCTAATATTACGATTTTCACTTACTCCGAAGTCATGAGCGTCAGCGGCTTCGTGGGCAACTTTAAGGTCCAGATCCGCCAGAAGGCGCGGCACGTGGACTCGGTCAAATGCACTGGCTGTGGAATATGCTGGCAGAAATGCCCGGACCTGGTGCCTTCTGAGTTCGATACCGGCCTGGGGGGAAGGAAGATCATTTACGTTCCCTTCGCCCAGGCCATACCTAACGTGCCGGTTATTGACATGCCCAACTGCCGCTACGTCAAGCACCTCGAGGCGGCCAAGGAAGGCAAGAAGCTGCCACCCTGCCGTATCTGTGAAAAGCTTTGTCCCACCGGCGCCATTGATTGGGAGCAAGAGGACCAGGTACTGACAGAGGACTTCGGGGCTATTGTCGTGGCCACGGGGTTCAAGCCCTTCGACTACGGCCGGTACACGGAGTTCGGGGCAGGCAAGTACCCGGACGTCATCGGCCTGCTTCAATTGGAGCGACTCCTGAGCGCCAGCGGGCCTACCAACGGCGAGCTCAAGCGTCCATCCGACGGGGCGCACCCCAAGACCGTGGTCTTCTTGAGCTGCATTGGTTCCCGAGATGAGCGCATGGGCAAACCCTATTGCAGCAAGGTCTGCTGCATGGTCATGGCCAAGCAGGCCATTTTGCTGAAGGACCACGACCCGGAGATCCAGCCCTATGTCTTCTATATAGACGTCAGGGCCGGAGGCAAAGACTACGAAGAGTTCTACCAGCGTTCCCAGCGGGAGCAGGGGGTGCTGTGGTTGCGAGGACGGGTCTCCAAGCTCTACCAGGATAACGGCAAGGTCATCGTTATGGGCGAGGACTCGCTGATGGGCCGTCCTGTAGAGATAGCGGCCGACCTGGTGGTTATGGCCACCGGCATGGAGGCTAACGATGGCGCGGTGGACCTGGCCCAGACCCTGCACATTAGCTATGATACCCATGGCTTCATGGTCGAGGCCCATCCCAAGCTGCGTCCCCTGGAGACCAACACCGATGGCATCTTCCTGGCGGGCACGGTCAGCGGACCTCGGGATATTCCAGAAACTGTAGCCCAGGGAAGCGGGGTCGCCGCCAAGGTGTTGGGGCTTTTCAGCAAGGATGAGCTTGCTACCGATCCTACGGTCGCCTACGTGGATGCCATGCGCTGCACCGGCTGTTTCCTATGCGCCGAGGTCTGTCCCTATGGGGCGATTGATAAAGAGCCCAGCCGGGACGGACGCCTCCTGGCGAAGGTGAACGAGAGCCTTTGTAAGGGTTGCGGGCTTTGTGTTGCCGGCTGTCGAGGCAACTGCATCAACTTGAGAGGCTTCACTAACCAGCAGGTAATAGAGGAGATAATGGCCCTGTGTCGCTAGACTACGAGCCGAGGATAATCGGGTTCTTGTGCAACTGGTGCGCCTTCGCCGGGGCGGACCTGGCGGGCACCACGCGCACCGGCTACCCTTCCAACATACGCATCATCCGGGTCCCTTGCTCCGGCCGGGTTGACCCCTTGCTAATACTCAAGGCCTACCAGCAGGGCGCCGATGCGGTCCTGATAGCTGGGTGCCATCCCGGCGACTGCCACTATGTTCAGGGAAACTACTTCGCTCGCCGACGATTCGCCTTGCTTCGCCAGTTCCTGGACTATTTAGGCATCGAGAAGGAGCGGCTGCGGCTGGAATGGGTCTCCGCTTCGGAAGGGCGTAAGTTCGCCAGACTGGTGAAGGAGATGACCGAGGAGGTCTCCCGCCTGGGGCCGCGGAAGGACACAGTAAGGCGCCCTGTTAAGGTAGCAACTGAGTAAGATGGTTGACGGAACGTTTCGTATCACCAGCGGTTTTGTATCGTTTTGGGACGAGAAATACGACCTGAAGTTCCAGGGTAGCGAAGAGCTTCAAGTGGAGCTTCAAGTTCGGGATTGGGTCGCGGCGCGGCCGCAGCCCAAGAGCTTTGACAAGAAGCACTTTGTAAAGGCCGGATGGTGGAAGTCGCGCCGCCAGATTCATAGGTACGAGCAAAACGACGAAGCGTTGGTCACCGAAGCTACGCGTTTTTCATACGAGGCCTCAGCCCCGGCGCTTAAGCTCCACATTCTAACAGTGCTTGATGGTGTACAGGTACCAGTGGCGTCCGCCCTGCTGCATTTCCTGCAACCCGAAGAGTTCCCCATCTTCGATAAGCGTGTTCGGAACTCGCTGAGCAGGGCGGGATTGTGGAGAAGAGGTGTAAGTGATCAAAGTCTGGAGGCATGGCTAGAATACGTGCCGATTATGAGAGGGCTTGCGAGGAACCTTGGCGTCAGTTTGCGTACCTTGGACAAGGCGCTGTGGGCATTTGACAAGTGGGACCCGACGTGACCGTTAACATCACGGAGCAGATTCAAGAAAAGGCTCGTGAGATCCTCTCCAGCGGCCAGGTGGAGCTGATCATTGGCTACCAGAGGGCCAGCGATGGGGTAACGGCGCGCCCGGCCTTTATCCGCAAAGCGGAGAATGTCGCCAAACTGATCTTCGATCAGACCTGTACCCACAACCTGGCAAAGTACGCCATCGAGCATCGTGGCAAGTCTATGGCCATAGTGGCCAAAGCCTGCGACACCTTTGGCATAAACGTCCTTATTCAAGAGAACCAGATTATTCGAGAGAAGACCTACGTAATAGGAGTCAATTGCCCGGGCGTGGTGGAGGTGAGTTTTGGGCAGGTGGGCGATAAGCTTCAATACCGTTGCCAGATATGCCAGGAGCACGCGCCCGCCGTCTACGACTACGTGGCAGGTGACCCGGTGGAGGAGAAGCCCCTGGGATTCGATCCTTACATTAAGGTAAAAGTGCTGGAGGCCCTCTCACAAGAGGAACGTATCGCCTTCTGGGAGAAGCATTTCGAGCGGTGCATCCGCTGTTATGCCTGCCGTAACGCCTGTCCCCAGTGTTATTGCACGGAGTGCGTGGTAGAGCAGATAGACCCCGACTGGGTGGGCATCCCTATCCAGGTGCCGGAGAAGCAGATATTTCACGTCATCCGGGCCTTCCATCTGGCGGGACGGTGCATCGGATGCAACGAGTGCGAACGGTCCTGCCCGGTGGGCATCCCCCTGAGCCTGATGAACATGAAGTTCAGCCAGGACGTGGAAGACCAGTTCGGATATAAGCCCGGACGGGACCCGGAGGTGTGCGCTCCGTTGGCCACCTACCAGCCCGACGAAAACCTGGGCATTGGGGGTTAGCGGAGGTGCTTGACTATCGGACTGCAGCCCCGCCGGGGCTAGAAAGCCCCGGCTATCCAATGTGGAAATCACTGGATAGCCGGCCCTTTCCAGGGCCGGCCCGGGGCTTCTTTGGGCCGCAAGGCAGTTGGGATTAATCGCATGGACATAATCAGCAAGGAGAGCCTTAACCGTTGGCTGACTGACCTTATGGCCAGGTATCAGGTAATGGCCCCTGTTCTCGTTGAGGGGGACCACCTCTTCCGCCCCATCTCCAGCCCGGACGAGATCGCCTGGGACTATTACAACGCCGTGGTCCCTCCCAAGGAGCTTATCTTTCCATTGACGGAGAGTCTTTTCACCCTGGAATACCAGAACGGCGTGCCTCAGTTCCAAGAGCCGGTGATTGACCGGGATACGGTGATCGTCGGCTTGCGTCCGTGTGACGCCCGTGCTATCGCCATGCTGGACGCCAGTTTTCTCAACGACCCGGTGGACACCCCTTATGCCCGACGTAGGGCGCTGGTGACCCTGGTAGGGTGGACCTGTGTTAGCCCGGAGGCGCCCTGTTTTTGCACTAGCATTGGGGGCGCTCCTAATGGGACCGAGGGGCTGGATGTCCTGATGACCGAAGGGATAGACGGCTTCTTTGTTCGGCCCGTCACTGAGAAGGGTAAGGCCCTTCTCACGGGCGCTGAGTTGAAGCAGACCGACGCCACCCCGCCGGAGCCGCCGCCTCTGCCGGTCTTCTCCACCGAAGGCATTACCGAGAAACTTCCCGATGTCTTCCTCTCTCCGTACTGGCAGGAACAGGTGGAGTCCTGCATTAGTTGCAAGATCTGCACTTTTCTTTGCCCAACCTGCTACTGTTTCGACGTACGGGACCGGCGGGATGGCGAGAGCATAGAGCGCCTGCGCTGCTGGGATAGTTGCCAGGGGGCGCATTTTAGCCGTATCGCCGGGGGATATAACCCCCGGGCTACCAAGACGGCCCGCTGGAAGCAGTTCTTCTACCATAAGTACCTTTACTACCCGGAGCGGTTCGGCGGGGTCATCGCCTGCGTGGGCTGCGCCCGCTGCGTGCGCAAATGCCCGGTTAACATAGACATCCGGGAGGTTATCCGGGACCTGAAGGAGGGCCTCCCCGTATGACGGAACCAGGATGCAATGGGCGCAACGTTTACCTGCCCCATCTGGCCAGGATTGAGAGCACCTTCGACCTCACCTATGATGTGAGGCTCTTCAGGGTCCGCTTCCTCGACCCGGTGGTGGAGGATGCCTTCGTCTACAAGCCCGGCCAGTTTGCGATGGTCTCCGCCTTTGGCGTAGGCGAATCGCCGTTTGATATCTGCTCCCTCTGGCAGGAGTCCTCGCCTCTGGAATTCGCCATCCGCCGCGTTGGGACGGTCACCAGTGGACTTCACGGGCTTGAGCCTGGGCAGGTGGTTGGCGTGCGGGGACCTTTCGGCAACTGGTTCCCTATGGAGGAATGCCGGGGAAAGGACATCCTGGTTATCGGCGGGGGCATCGGCATGGCCCCCATGCGATCGGTGGTCAACTGGGTGGTGGAGCACCGCTCCGACTACGGGGCGCTGCGCGTCCTCAACGGCGCACGCAGCCCGCAGGACCTGGTCTTCACCAATGAGTTCGACCTCTGGCGTTCCTCGCCGAACAGCGAGCTGGTGCTCACAGTGGACCGAGGAGACGAGAATTGGAAGGACCGGGTGGCCCTTATCCCCTCGGTGGTCACGGAGCTAAAGTATTCGCCGGAGAATACCGTGGCCTTCGTCTGCGGCCCTCCAATCATGATCAAGTTCACGGTCAAGGCCCTTCAGGGACTGGGTTTCCAGGGTGAGCAGATCATCACCAC
>JAUYDP010000390.1 GCA_030691805.1 Dehalococcoidia bacterium
CCCAGGCTATGGCAGAAGCAATACCGGACCGTTGGGCGGAGATAGTGGAGCTTGCCAGCCGGGCACTTTCATCCCTGGTAGTCAAGCGAGCGGTGAATTCGGGCCGGTATTACCGGGAGGTCTTCGTCAGCACCCCGCTGAACGGCACGCTGCTGGAGGGTTTCATTGACCTGGTCTTCGCGGAAGACAGCGGCCTGGTCATCGCCGACTACAAGACCGACTCGCTGGAAGAAGAGGTTGAACTGGAGCAAGCGCGAGAGCGGTATGCCATTCAGGTCGGCGCCTATGGCCTTGCCGTCCAGCTGGCCACCTCTATGCCGGTGCGCGAGGTGGTGCTGGTCTTCCTGCGGCCTGCCAAGGAAGTTTCTTTCACGAACATCGCGGAGCTCACCGACGAGGCGAGGAAGCTGGCCGAGGCCAAGACAGAGGGTTCAATAACCGGATAGGAGGGGCTTTCTAGCCCCTTCATGCGGGCCTGGAAAGGCCCGCCTATCCAATGAAACCGGTCGTCTTTCAACACTTTCCAAGATCGCTTTGACCACCCGCCCCTAAACCCGCTACAATAGGAAGGTTAAACATAAGCCAAGGGAGACCTATTCTTACTTCATGAACCTGCGCAATATCGCCATCATCGCTCACGTTGACCACGGAAAGACCACCCTGGTGGATGGCCTGCTCAAGCAGTCCCACACCTTCCGGGAAAACGAGGCGGCCATGTCTCAAACCCTCATCCTGGACTCAACCGATCAAGAGCGGGAGCGGGGGATCACCATACTTGCCAAAAACACCGCTATCACCTACAAAGACACCAAGATCAATATCATTGACACGCCCGGACACACTGACTTCAGCGGCGAGGTTGAGCGCACCCTGAACATGGCGGACGGCGCCATTCTGGTGATTGACGCCCAGGAAGGACCCATGCCGCAGACCAAGTTCGTGCTGAAGAAGGCCCTGGAGCTTGGACTGCGTCTCATAGTAGTGATCAACAAGATTGACAAGCGCGACGCCAGAATCGAAGAGGCCATAGATAAGACCGGCGACCTCTTCCTCGATCTGGCCACCGATGCGTCACAGTTGGACTTCCCAGTGTACTACGCCGTTGGGCGTGAGGGTAAAACCTGGATCAAGGCGCCGGGGAACCACACGGAAACGGCAGACCTCACGCCCATCTTTGAGGCCATTCTGGAGCACGTCCCGCCTCCGGAGGCCGATTTGGAAGGCCCTTTCCAGATGCTGGTCAGCTCTCTGGATTGGGATAGCTTCCAGGGCAAGTACGCCATTGGGCGAATCAAGCGGGGAATAGCCAGGCCGGGGCTACCGGTGGCATTGATGGGGAGGGATGGCCGAATCGAGTCAGCCAGGATCGAAAAGGTCTACGTCAGCCAGGGCTTGAAACGTATTGAAGTTCCCGAGGCGCTGGCAGGCGATATCGTGGCGGTCACCGGAATCAAGAACGTAGGTATCGGAGAAACTATCGCCGATGCCGCAGCGCCAGAGGCGCTGCCGACCATCGAGGTCGGTGAGCCAACCCTGAAGATGGCGGTTACAGCCAACACCTCTCCCTTTGCTGGAAGGGAGGGCCAATACGTCACCAGCCGTCAGATCCTCGAGCGCATCTATAGAGAGCTGGAGACCAATATCTCTCTCCGCCTGGAGCTGGGAAATAGCGGCGAATTCATTCTCGCCGGACGCGGGGAGCTGCACCTCTCGGTCTTCATCGAAAACCTCCGCCGGGAGGGGTACGAGCTTCAGGTTGGCAAGCCACAGGTTATCACCAAGCTCATTGACGGTGTGGAAATGGAGCCTTTCGAAGAGCTGACGGTTAATGTGGATAAGAAGTATACGGGAACCGTCACCAGCGAAGTGGGACGCCGGAAGGGCCTCCTCCTGTCCCAGACTCAAAACGCTGACAGGAGCGCCCGCCTGGTCTTCGAGATAACCACACGAGGCCTCCTGGGGTTCCGCAACCAGCTTCTGACTATCTCCCGGGGCACCGGGGTTATGCATTCGATCTTCACGCACTTCGCTCCCACCGGCCCGTCAATTCCCAGGCTCCGAAACGGCGTCCTCATCGCTTCCGAGACAGGTAAGGCTGTCACCTATGGTCTAAACGTCGCTCAGGGTCGGGGAATCACGTTCATTCCCCCACAGACCCCGGTGTACGAGGGCATGATCATCGGCCTAAACTCGCGTGAGAACGACATCGAGATCAATGTCGCCAAGGAGAAGAAGATGACCAATGTCCGGTCATCCACTTCCGACTTTGCCATCATCCTGACCCCTCCAACTATTTTCAGCCTGGAACAATGCCTTGATTTCCTAGAGGACGACGAGCTCCTTGAGGTAACACCGAAGGGTTTGCGCCTGCGCAAGCGGGTCCTCGACGCCGACGGCCGCGTCAAAGTAGGCAAATAAAGGGAGGTTGCCATGTCAGATCAAGAGCGCACCACGAAGTCCGAGATCCCCGTCAAAGCGGTCTACACCCCGGAAGATGTTCGTGATGTCACCTATGAAAGGGACCTGGGGGACCCGGGACAGTACCCCTACACCCGTGGCCTCTACTCCACCGGATACCGCAAGTACACCTGGAAGAAGCAAGAGGTAAGCGGTTTCGGGTTGCCGGAGGAGACCAATGCGCGGCAAAAGTACCTGATGCAACATGGACAAGAGGCTTATGGCGGTCTCCCCACTATAAACATCGCCTTCGACCTGCCGACTCAATATGGTTACGATAGCGACGACCCTCGGTACGCTGGCGACGTCGGCATTTGCGGCACCCTCGTAGACACCATAGATGACATGGAGCGGCTTTTCGAGGGATTGCCCATGGACAAGACCATCCCCAGCTTCATCATCGAGGCGCCTTCTCCAATCATCATGGCCATGTACATTGCCGTGGCCGAGGCCCACGGTGTGCACCGCAGCCGTCTCACTGGCAATATCTGCAATGACCCGCTCCACTGCTTCATCTGCAATCATATGGAGGTCCTGCCACCGCGAGAGAGCCTCAAGGTCATGGTGGACATGATCGAGTTTTGCACCAAAGAGATGCCCCTCTTCAATCCAGTAAACCTGAACGGACACGACGTCCGAGAAGCCGCCTCCACCGCGGTACAAGAAATAGGATTCACCCTGGCGCTGGCCAGGGACCTGGTCCGGACTTGCCTGGTCAAAGGCATGGCCCTGGACGAATTTGCGCCCCGGTTCTCGTTCCACTTCTCTGTTGACAACTACTTCTTCGAGGAAGTTTGCAAGGTGCGGGCCGCCCGTCGTATGTGGGCGCGTATGATGCGGGAGCAGTTCGGAGCCAGTAACCCCAAGTCCTGGGTGGCCCGTATATATATGCAGTGCGGAGGGTCCACTCTAACCCGCCAGGAGCCTTTGAACAACATCGCCCGAACGGCGATTCAAGCCCTCGCCGCTGTCCTGGGTGGCACCCAGGGGCTGCACACCAATTCCTACGACGAGGTCTACTGCATCCCCACCGACGAATCGGTGCGGGTTGCGGTGAAGACTCAAAAGATCATCGAGCACGAGACCGGCGTGTGCGACGTGGTTGACCCGCTGGGCGGGTCATACTATGTGGAATGGCTCACAGATGAGATTGAACGTGAGGCCCAGGCCTACCTGGACAAGGTTGACGGAATGGGTGGGTATATCGCGGCCATCGAGAATGGCTACATGGTCAAGGAGATCGCCAACGCCTCGATGCGCCACCAGCGAAAGGTGGAGACGGGCGAGAGGGTCATCGTAGGCGTCAACAAATATATTACTGATGCCGGCGAGCCTATATGCCTCTTTAGCTACAATTCGCGCCTACAGGAGATAGCACGGGAGCGCCTCGAGGAGAACCGGCGCACTAGAGACAATGCCGCGGTGCAGTCCGCTATCAACAAGCTAAGAGAGGCCTGCCGGCGAGACGAACCCCTTATGCCCGTGCTTATAGAAGCGGTCAAGACCCGCGCCACCCTGGGCGAGCTGATGGGCGTCTTCCGTGAGGTCTACGGCGAGTACACCGATAAACCCGTGTTGGCCGCCAGCGCACTGGGGTGCTAGAACCTGATTCACCACAGAGACGCGGAGACCGCAGAGTTAACCTGATACATTCTCTTCGGTCTCCGCGTTCTCGGCGTTGATAGACCCCTTGCCTCTCTACAGAGCTATTCGCTGGTCCGGAGCCAGGAACTACCGAGCAAAGACCGCGGGGGATTGACCCGGCATCCAGGCCCAGAGTACAATAGCCCCATCATCGCGCCTGCGCCGGCCACGCCGCAGCGAA
>JAUYDP010000012.1 GCA_030691805.1 Dehalococcoidia bacterium
GCCCCGGGCTAAAGCCATGGGCTAAACTAGCAAAGCCCACTGAAGGGGCTGATTTGAGGGGAATAACAGGCTACAAGGTCCAATTTTTGATCGCGGGTGCCATGGTACAACCCGGGCTAACAACAGGATGCGTCATAGATCGAGAGGCAATCGGAAATCCACCCGTAGCCCCTTGAGCGGGCTTTGGTATCTCAGCCCATGGCTTTAGCCCGGGGCGGGACCGCCATCAATCCCAATCTCGGGTATCTGTCGCCCATCGCTATGGCCGGACTGCCGATATGATCCCATGTCGCGTCTTTAGCCCTTTGTGCGGAACTTAGCAGTATGTCAAGTTGACGCTCGCGGGGACCATAACGGCTAAGCCCGAGATTGGAGGCACGGCACATGCGAGATCCCACCCGGGCGAGCTCCCGAACGAGCTTGCCAAGGGTAGGGCATATGAGGTCGTCAACGATTCCAAGCCGGCAGCCATTATCCTGGGCGTAGAGCGGTACAGCGCCCTTTTGGAGCAAATGGAGGACATCGAGGATGGTCTGGCGGTCCTGGAGGGAAAGCTTGGGTCCAAGGGTGAATCTCTCCTCGATTGGGAGGAGTCCAAGGCGGAATTCTGGGCGTTGCATCCTGAAGCGGATGTTTAAGCTCAAATGCGAGAGAAGCATAGGTTCAGATGAAGAAAAAGAGTAGCACGGTGGGGGTAGGAGTCCGCATAGAACGCCCCTCGACTGATAAGCGGAGTCTGGCGGCAGCCCAAAAGCTGCATGACGAGGTAATGGCGAGCCTCCGAGAACAGCCGCCCGAGGAAACCTTGGAAGAGGTCATGTCCAGGCTCCGCGGGCGGCCCTGGAGTGTGGAGTAGCTATGTCCAAAATCTCTAAAGTCCTGGTCATAGGCTCCGGGCCGATCATCATCGGACAGGCGGCGGAGTTCGACTACGCCGGCACCCAGGCCTGCAAGGCCCTGCGGGAGGAGGGCGTCACCTCCGTGCTGGTCAACTCCAACCCGGCTACCATCATGACCGACCAGGGCATCGCCGACATCGTCTATATCGAGCCGCTGGTGGTGGAGGCGGTGGAGCGCATCATCGCCCGGGAGCGGCCGGACGGCCTGCTGGCGACGTTGGGCGGACAGACCGGCCTGAACCTCGCCATAGCCCTGGCGGACGCCGGGGTGCTGGACCGCTACGGCGTGCGGGCGCTGGGCACGCCGCTGGACGCCATCCGCATGGCCGAGGACCGTCAGCTCTTCAAGGACCTGCTTAGCAAAATCGGCGAGCCCGCTCCGCCGAGCGCCACGGTGACCTCCCTGGAGGAGGCCAGGACGTTCGTCCGACAGATAGGCCTACCGGTGGTAATCCGCCCCGCCTATACGCTGGGAGGCACCGGTGGTGGAATGGCGGATACCTGGGAGGAGATGGAACGGGTCGTCTCCGGCGGCCTCAAGGCCAGCCCCATCCACCAGGTGCTGGTGGAGAAGAGCGTGGCCGGCTGGAAGGAGATCGAATACGAGGTGATGCGCGACGGGGCGGATACCTGTATTACCGTCTGTAACATGGAGAACTTCGACCCTATGGGCGTCCACACCGGCGACAGTATCGTGGTGGCCCCCAGCCAGACCCTCTCCGACAAAGAGTACCAGATGCTCCGCTCGGCTAGCCTTAGGATCATACGGGCCTTGGGGATAGAAGGAGGCTGCAACGTCCAGTTTGGCCTTTCGCCCAAGGGAACGGACTATTGCGTCATAGAGGTCAACCCTCGGGTTAGCCGCAGCTCGGCCCTGGCCAGCAAGGCCACTGGATACCCCATCGCCCGGGTGGCAACCAAGATCGCCGTCGGGAGGCGCCTGGACGAGATATCCAATGCGGTCACTGGAAAGACCACCGCCGCCTTCGAGCCGGTCCTGGACTACTGCGTAGTGAAAATACCCCGCTGGCCCTTCGACAAGTTCGCCTCCGGTGACCGGATTATCGGCACTCAGATGAAGTCCACGGGTGAGGTCATGGCCATTGACCGCTCCTTCGAGGCCGCCCTCCAGAAAGCGGTCCGCGGCCTGGAGTTGGGCGGCAAAACCCTGGCCTGGATGGACCCCGCCTGGGCCAAAGAGCCGCCCGATAGCCCGGTTTTTTTGCGCCTTATCGAGCGTCCTAACGACCTTCGTTTATGGGCGCTGATGGCCGCCCTACGCCGTGATTGGAGCGTTGAAGACCTGGCCGCCCGGAGCTCGATAGACCCATGGTTCTTATCGAAGCTCAAAGGGCTGGTGGACATGGAGCGGCGGCTGCTTTCGGAGAAGCTCACACCGGAGCTTCTTCTAGAGTCCAAACGCCTGGGATTCTCCGACGAGCAGGTAGGCACGCTGGCCGACCGGCTGGCGGAGCAGGTGCGGGAGCTGCGCCACCGGTGGGGCATCCGGCCCGTCTATAAGATGGTGGACACTTGCGCCGCCGAGTTCGACGCCCAGACCCCCTACTTCTACTCCACCTACGAGGTGGAGAATGAGGCGCCGTCCATGGTCGGGGACAAGGCCTTTGTCATCGGCAGCGGCCCCATCCGCATCGGCCAGGGCATCGAGTTCGACTATTGCTCTGTCCAATCGGCCTGGGCGCTCCAGGAGATGGGGTTCAAGGCCATCATGATCAACTCAAATCCGGAGACCGTTTCCACCGACTTCGACACCTCGGACCGGCTTTACCTCGAGCCTCTGGACGAGGAGAGCGTGCGGGACGCCCTGGAAAACGAAGGGATATCCCCGAACGGGGCGACTCCCCCAGCCATAGTGCAGTTCGGCGGGCAGACGGCCATCAACCTCTCCCAGCCCCTGGCACGGGGAGGCACGCCCATCCTGGGGTCCAGCGCCGACGCCATTGACATCGCCGAGGACCGGCACCGCTTCGAGGACTTCCTCAACCGCCTGGGCGTGCCACAGCCCCCCGGGGCGGCTATCCTGACCGTGGAGGAGGCCCTGAACGTAGCCAAGCGCATAGGCTACCCGGTGCTGGTGCGACCCAGCTACGTCCTGGGTGGGCGGAACATGGAGATAGTGCAAGGGGCGGGCGAGCTGGTCCGCTACGTGGGCATGGCCTCCGAGCTTTCCCGAACGCGCCCCATTCTCATAGACAAGTACATGGAAGGCAAGGAGGTGGAGGTAGACGCCATCGCCGATGGCGAAACGGTCCTGATCCCCGGCATCATGGAGCACATCGAGCGAGCCGGAGTGCACAGCGGCGATTCCATGGCCGTCTACCCGGGGCTTAACCTGAGCGCCCAGGAAGTGGCCAACATCGTGGACTACACGATCCGCATCGGCCTGGGCCTGGGGGTGCGCGGCCTGATGAACATCCAGTACGTCATCATGCGGGACGAGGGGGAAGAGAGCCAGGTCTACGTCCTGGAGGTGAACCCCCGGGCCAGCCGCACGGTACCCTTTCTTTCCAAGGTCACCGGCGTGCCCATGGTCAAGGTGGCGACGCAGGTCATGCTGGGGCGAACCCTGGCCCGGCAGGGCTATCAGACCGGCCTCTACCCTGAGAAGGGGCTGGTGGCCATAAAGGCCCCGGTCTTCTCCATGGCTAAGCTATTAGGTGTGGACACCTATCTGGGGCCGGAGATGAAGTCCACGGGCGAGGTCATGGGCATTGACCATGCCTTCCCGCCGGCCCTGGCCAAGGCCCTGCTGGCCGCCGGATTGATGCTGCCGCCCCAGGGGGCCATACTTCTGAGCATTGCCGACAAGGACAAGCCGGAGGCTGTGCCCATCATCCGGGGATTAGCAACCCTGGGCTACCGCCTCTACGCCACTGAGGGCACGGCCGCCCTTATAACTTCTCTGGGCCTGGCCGTCAACCTTATCACCAAGAAGCTGGACGAAGGCCACCCCAACGTGGTTGACATAATACGCGATGGCACTGTAAACGGCGTCATCAACACGGTCACTGGGAACCGGACGCCCCTGAAGGACGGCTTCGACATCCGCCGCGCTGCCGTGGAACATCAGGTCCCCTGCTTCACCTCCCTGGATACGGCGAAGGCGGTGGTGGATGCCCTGAGCGCAGGCGAGCTAAGCTACAGCATCAAGCCGTTGCCGGAGTATCTGCGCGGCGAGGGGGA
The DNA here is from genome assembly GCA_030691805.1 of Dehalococcoidia bacterium. Lineage (GTDB taxonomy): Bacteria > Chloroflexota > Dehalococcoidia > JAUYDP01 > JAUYDP01 > JAUYDP01. Next base: position 4,104 of record JAUYDP010000012.1, read on the forward strand.
GAGGTCTTCTGGGTAGACCCGCCCCGGGCTAAAGCCATGGGCTGAGAGGACGAAGCCCACTAAAGGGGCTAAGCGAGCGGTTTGTACAGAGAGGGAAAGGGTCTTTCGGGGAGTCCCGCCCCGGGCTAAAGCCATGGGCTGAGAGGACGAAGCCCGCTACAAGGGGCTAAGGATCGATTTTGGCGCCATTTAATTCTGCTTTCCCCTCCAGGACTCGATCGCTTTTGGAAAAAGATTGTAGACCGCTGGGAATAGCTTTGTCTCTGCTCCTGATTTATATTGGCCTCTTCTGGCAATAGATTGCAGTTGAAAGATCTGACGCCATAGTCGGCCAGCCCTACCAGAAGGGTTGGGAATGACGGCCCATCGTCAATCAGGAGGGAACTGCCTGAAAGCAGCCCCTTTAGTCCAAAGTTCCCCTGACATTTTACGTTTGGTTAGCTTTGGAAAAAGTGCATAAGTGTAGCCAGAAAAAGGTTGACATAGGCCGCGCACCGCGCTATGATCCTGGTGCGCCCAAACGGGCGGACCGGAGCGATGTAGCCAGAA
>JAUYDP010000167.1 GCA_030691805.1 Dehalococcoidia bacterium
TATTAAAGCACTATTAAAGCACTATTAAAGCACTATTAAAGCACTATTAAAGCACTATTAAAGCACTATTAAAGCACCATCGAAGCACTATTGAAGCACCATGAAGCACGAGTGGGGCAGTAACAGGGTGGCCACCATCTCCGCCATCGTTATAACCAGGAACGAAGAGGAGCACATCCGCGCCTGCCTGGAGAGCCTTTCCTGGGCCGATGAGCTGGTGGTGCTGGACTCCCTGAGCACGGACCGGACGGCGGAAATAGCCATGTCGGTCACCCCCAACGTGCACCAGCGTCCCTTCGATACCTTTCCTTGCCAGCGCAACGCGGCCCTGGACCTGGCCTCCAGCCAGTGGGCCTTCTTCCTGGATGCCGATGAGCGGGCTGGCCCAGAATTGGGCCGGGAAGTACGTCGGGCAGTGGAGACCGGCAGTCATTCGGGCTACTGGGTGCCACGACGCAACCGAATCCTGGGCAACTGGATGAGGCATACCGGTTGGTGGCCGGACTACCAGCTTAAGTTATTCCGCCGCGACCGGGGGCGCTTTGACGAGAAAGGGCTAATCCATGAGGTCCCGGTGGTTAGCGGCACCTGTGGCTACCTGCAGAGTCCCATTACCCATTACAACTACCAGAGCCTGCGTGAGATCTTCTCCCGGCAAGACTTTTATTCGACCTTTGAGGCGGAAGCCCTTTTCCGTCGTGGTGTGCTGGCCCGCCCCCGCAATTTCGTTCTCCAGCCCTACCGGGAGTTCGTTCGCCGATACATAACCTGGGAAGGCTATAAGGACGGCTTTCATGGGTTCTTGCTCTCGGCGGTCATGGCCTGGTACACGCTGGTAACCTACGCTAAGCTGGCCCGGCTTGCGGGTGACCGTCGGGCTGGCGCCGGCTGACAACTATGGTGGATATCTCGGTAATAATAGTAAGCTGGAATGTGGCAGACTACCTTCGCCACTGTCTAGACTCGCTGCGGGCCGAGGCGGCACGCCATGCCTCTCCATCCATCGAGGTAGTCGTTGTGGATAACGACTCGACAGACGGCACGGTTGAGATGGCCAGGGACGCCTTCCCTGAGGCCCGCTTGATCGTTAACTCGGTCAACGTGGGGTTTACGAGAGCTAATAACCAGGGTATCTCCGTCGCATCAGGGCGGTTCATTTTGCTTCTCAACCCCGATACAGAGGTTTTGCCTGGCGCCATGGAGGCCATGGTGGCGTATCTGGACGCCCATCCCCAGGTTGGCTCTCTGGGCCCGGAGCTGCTGAATTCCGATGGGAGCCATCAGTCCTCCCGCCGGCGATTCCCTACCCTGGCGACGGCCTTTGTGGAGAGCACCATTCTACAGAGTTACTTCCCAAATTCCAGGCTGCTCAAGCGCTACTACTGTCTGGACCTTCCTGCCGGCCAGACCCAGGAGGTGGACTGGCTTGTGGGTGCTTGCCTTATAGTTCGACGAGAGGCTGTTGAGAACGTGGGCCTTCTGGATGAAGGCTACTTCATGTACTCAGAGGAGCTGGATTGGTGTTATCGCATTAAGAAGGCGGGCTGGAAGGTGGTCTATCTGCCGGAGGCCAGGGTGGTCCACCATTACGCCAGGAGCAGCAGCCAGGTGCTGCCTAGCCAACATATCTATTTTCAGTCCAGCAAATGCCGTTACTTTGGCAAGTATCACGGCTGGGCGGCGGCTGCGGTATTGCGGGGTTTTTTATGGCTCACTTACCTTGTTCAGTTAGGGCAGGAGGGAGTGAAATTCGTACTAGGCCATAAGCGTGCACTGCGACGCCAGCGCCTGGGACTGCTTTTGGCCGTTCTCCGGTCTGGATTGCGGGCATGAAAGTCCTCCTGGTTAGCGGTGAATTCCCGCCTATGATTGGAGGCATAGGCGACTATACTGCCTGTCTGGCTAGAGCGCTTAGCGAGCTCGGCGCGCAGGTGACCATGCTCTGCTCTACTCGGGCGAGAAGTCCGGAGGGGGCATTCCCTTTTCCGGTCCTGCCTCTGGTGGCCAAGTGGTCTTATGGCAGTTGGGGGACTGTACGGCGGGCTGTTGGGAGTCTCAGGCCGGACATTGTCCATATACAATATCAATCAGCAGCCTACGGGTTGCACCCTGCTGTTAACCTGTTACTTCTCTACCTGAAACTGCGCGTCCCTGGTGTGCGCACGTTCGTTACCTTTCACGACCTGAGGGCGCCGTATATCTTTCCCAAGGCAGGACCGCTCCGTGGATGGGCGGTCCGGTCCCTGGCCCGGTGGAGCCATGGGGTCATCTGCACGGACGAATCGGACTTTAGGACTGTCTCTCGATGGGGCCTCCATTCCCGCTCCTATCTGATTCCCATAGGGTCCAATATACAGGTGGTTGGGCCGAGCGGCGATGTCGTTCGTGGCGAGTCAGGCGATGGGCCTGAGCGAGGGGAGAGTGTGGTCTTAGGTTACTTTGGTCTGCTTAACCAGACCAAAGGTGTGGAGATCCTGGTGCGGGCCTTCAGGCTCCTCCTCCAGCGGGGCCTCCCTTTAACGATGCTTATGGTTGGGGCGGACCTTGGAGACTCTGATCCGACCAATGTGGCGTACTCCCGGAAAGTCCATGCCTTGGCAGTCGAGTTGGGCTTGGATGCTAGCATTCGGTGGACCGGCCACCTTTCCCCGGAGGACACTTCCAAGGCGCTCCATTCGCTGGACCTATGCGTGCTACCCTATCTGGATGGGGCTTCTTTTCGCCGCGGGACCTTGATGGCAGCTCTGGCCCATGGGCTTCCCATCATTACAACCTCTCCCGAATTTTCGCCGGAGTTCGGTCCACGTTTAATAGATGGGGAGAACTGCCGGCTTGTTCCCGCGGGAGATGTGGGAGCCCTGGCCCAGGCAATGGAGGAGCTGGCGGGCGGGCCGTCCCTCCGGCAGAAGCTGGCTGCGGGGGCCCTGGAGCTGGCCCGGAGTTTTACCTGGGAGGAGATAGCGCGAAGGACCGTGGCGGCTTACGAGGGGGTGCTTGCCAGCCGAGGACGGCTGGCTGTACAATAACGCTATGGGTGATACAATGGCAACGATTGAAGAATTGGAGCGCCGCCTAAGCGCTCTCGAGACCGAAGTTCGTGTTCTTTTGACTGGCACCCGGATTGGTATTACTGTGGACGAGTTGAACGCCAAGGCTCGGACGCAGTCCTGTAAGGAGTGGCCCGACGATGAATGGGCCGACCTGATGGCAATCTCTGGCGTGGGTGACGGGCCGGAGGATCTGTCCATCCACATGCGCCGCTACCTGTACGGAGAGGACGACTGAACGTCTTTGTCGACGCTTCCGGCTGGCTGGCCCTATCTAACCGGCAGGACAGGATGCACCGAGCCGCTGTGGCTGCTCTTGAGCGGCTTCGGCGAGACGGTGTGTTCCTCGTCACAACAACCTGGACGGCTAACGAGGCGCTTTCGATACTAAAGAGGCGGATCGGTCCGGAGCAAGCTAAGCAGCTTTGGGCTCGGCTGAACAATCCCCGGCTTGTGGAACTGGTTAGCATAGACGCTGCCACTGAGGGGGATGCGCTTGGCTTGTTCTTTGGTTACGACGACAAGAGGTGGGGTGTGGTGGATTGCGCCAGTTTGGTGGTCATGGAGCGGACGGGCTGTTTGCAGGCCCTGGGGTTCGACGAGCATTTTGTGGAGGCGGGCCTACAGCGAGGGTTTACCGTGATAGGCGGTTAGGGCGTGCTGCCCTATCTGGATGGGGCCTCTTTTCGCCGCTGGACCCTGATGGCTGCGCTGGCCCACGGCCTTCCCATCGTAACGACGTCTCCTACTTCGGCACCCGCCACCGGACCCCGCCTGGAGGACGGGGTGAACTGCCGCCTGGTACCCTCCGGCGACGTGGGAGCTCTGGCGCAGGCTCTGGCGGAGCTGGCAGGCGCGCCTTCCCTTCGGGAGAAGCTGGCCGTCGGCGCCCTGGAGTTAGCCCGGAGTTTTACCTGGGAGGAGATAGTGCGAAGGACCGTGGCGGCTTACGAGCAGGTGCTTTCCGGCAACAAGAGGTCGTAGCGTCAAGACCTCTCGCCCCGACCAATCCTCTTCGGTTCAGCTTGCTTGTTCACCGGCACATGTGGCCGCGTATTTCTCTTGCGGGAAGGCTCGCGCTTCCTTCACAAGCTACGGTCATTCCGGTTTAGAGGAGGTGACGCATGTCTGGGCGGTATCATAGCCAGCGGACTGGCAAGACGCCGAACCGAATTGAGTTGCGCTTGGCTGAAACAGCGTTACTTCTCTCGGTGGTGCTCGTGGCCGCAACTCTCCTGAGCTGGCCTTGGACTGGATTATGGAGCGCCATCTACTTTCGCCTATTCATAACGGTCGTCAGTTTTGGAGTAATCACCCCGAGC
>JAUYDP010000207.1 GCA_030691805.1 Dehalococcoidia bacterium
CGGGTGCGACGGAGGTGGGTGTACTTGCAAGAAGCGCCGCCGTCGGGGTAGCTGCCGGTGGTTTAACAGGTGTCGGTGTCGGTGTAGTTGTTGTGGTACAGCCTGCCAGAATGAGCATGATGGTAGCCCAGATTACTACCAGACCTAACCTCTTCTCCCTATTCACAGTGTCTCCTTTCAAGCAAGAGGGAACTAAGAAATAAATTGAATACCCTCAGCAAGCAAATTGGGGCTAGTGTTAATTACAGGATAACCGCGGAAGATATTACGAAGCATCGCGGAAACTAATCATTTTGTGACCAAAGAATTAATCATATGGGCGACATAAAAGGGCTATTCTATCAAGGCCCTTGCGAAGCGGCAGATAGCTTATCATTTAGGTCGGTATGCCCTTCGATTTAGGAGTAATTCTTAAAGTCGCCGAAAAAATATTGACTTGACATGGTTGATATGGTAGTATATCTGGTTGCATGGGATATTTTTTGGACCCTTGGTCAACCCGCATATAAATCCCCAGTAGTTTGCACTAGCGCTCGCTTTGTCCCCTGAAGCCGGCTGACGGCTAGTATTCAGCGTTGAGGAGTTTGCTGTAATGGTGACCCTAGCTAATAGAATTGAAACAACCCACGGCCGCCGGTCCTATTCCCGGATTGCCGATGTTCTGTCTCTGCCAAACCTTAACAAGCTTCAACTGGATTCCTTTCTCTGGTTCCAGAAAGAGGGACTGCGAGAGGTTTTCGATGAGATATCGCCTATTGAGGACTTCACACGCAACCGGCTGGCGCTCCGTTTCCAGGACTACCGATTTGGAGATCCCAAGTATTCCGAGCGGGAATGCCGCACCCGTGACCTCAGCTTTGCTGCCCCTCTCTGGGTGAAAGTCCAACTCTTGATAAAGGAAACGGGTGAGATCCCGGAGCAAGAGATCTTCCTTGGGGACTTCCCCCTTATGACCTCCAACGCCACCTTCATAATAAACGGCGCCGAGAGGGTCGTGGTGAGCCAGTTGGTCCGGTCTCCAGGAGTCTATTTCACCGTGGAGGAAGACGCCGGTAGCGGGCGAGACCTCTGTTCTGGCAAGCTAATCCCCAATAGGGGCGCCTGGCTGGAATTCGAGACCAGCAATAAGGACGTTGTCTCAGTCAAGGTGGACCGCAAGCGCAAGCTACCTATAACAACCCTGCTTCGCGCCTCCGGGCTGGGCAGCGACGAGGAAATATTGAATGCATTCCGTGAGCTAGAGGAGTCTTCTAACAGCCATTACATCTCGACCACTATTGAGAAAGAGCCTTCCAACATAAAGACCGTAAATTCTGCCAAACTCGATTTCTATAAGCGCCTTCGTCCAGGAGACCCGCCAACGATGGACAACGCGCGCACCTTTCTGGACTCTCTATTCTTCAACCCCAGGCGATATGACCTGGGACGGGTAGGCCGTTACAAGCTGAACAAGCGTCTGGGCCTCCAGGTGTCGCTGACACACAGAGTCCTGACTCTCGATGACCTCACAGCCATTGTCCGCCAGATTATTCTCATCAACACAGGCAACGGGCATGCCGACGATATCGATCACTTGGGTAACCGGCGGGTGCGCTCCGTTGGTGAGCTGATCCAGAATCAGTTCCGCATCGGTTTATTGCGGATGGAAAGAATCGTCAAGGAGCGGATGAGCATTCAGGACCCTCACACCGCAACTCCTGGGACGCTGGTGAATATCCGTCCCCTTGTTGCAGCCATTCGAGAGTTCTTCGGCTCTTCTCAGCTCTCCCAGTTCATGGACCAGACCAACCCCCTGGCGGAGTTGACCCACAAGCGGAGGCTCTCGGCCCTGGGACCCGGCGGTCTCTCCCGGGAACGGGCCGGGTTCGATGTTCGGGACGTCCATCACTCTCACTATGGCAGAATATGCCCGATTGAGACCCCAGAAGGCCCCAACATCGGGCTTATCGGCTCCCTGGCCACATACGGAGTCGTCAACCAATACGGATTCATAGAGACTCCTTACCGCCGAGTCCACCGGGATGTAAAAAACTCTACGAACCAACTCCTGGGACGTACCTTGCGGGAAGACGTGTTGGACAAAGACGGAAATGTCGGGGCCAAGGCTGGCGAATTAGTAGACCCTGAACTGGCCTCTAGGATAACCTCTCTTCCCGTTGACCCTATAAAGGTAACCCCGTTTGTGACAGACGATATAGTTTATCTCTCCGCAGATGAGGAGGACCGCTTCATTGTAGCCCAGGCCAACTCGCTGTTGAACGAGAAGAATGAGTTCATCGAAGAGAGGGTAGAAGCCCGCCACGGTCAGCGGTTCCTGATGGAGAGACCCGATAGGGTGGAATACATGGACGTCTCGCCAAAGCAGATCGTCAGCGTGGCCGCCGCCCTTATACCCTTCCTGGAACACGACGACGCAAACCGCGCCCTCATGGGCGCCAACATGCAGCGCCAAGCCGTGCCTTTGATCCGTCCGGATGCCCCCCTCGTTGGCACGGGTATGGAGCAAAAGGTAGCCGAGGACTGTGGCCAGCTAGTGATCTCTTCCTGCGACGGGATAATAACAAGCAGCACGTCGAAAGCAGTAGTGGTTAGGGACTCCCAGGACCAGGAATGCGTCTACCCCCTGCTGAAATACGTTCGAACGAACCAGGGTACCTGTGTCAACCAGCACCCTATCGTGCAAAAGGGAGATATCGTGCGCCAGGGCCAGGTCCTGGCGGATAGCACCTCCACCGATCGCGGAGAGCTCGCCCTGGGCCAAAATGTCCTTTGTGCCTTCATGATCTGGGAAGGAAGCAACTTCGAGGACGCGATCGTCCTCAGCGAGGCCATCGTTCGGGAGGACAAATTCACCTCCATACACATTGAGAAATATGAGGTAGAAGCCAGGGATACCAAGCTTGGCCCCGAAGAGATAACTCGGGACATCCCCAATGTCGGCGAAGAGAGCCTCAGAGACCTGGACGAACGTGGAATCATCCGCGTAGGGGCCGAAGTAGGGCCCGGCGATATCTTGGTTGGGAAGATAACCCCGAAGGGAGAGACGGAGCTTACCGCCGAGGAGAAGCTCTTGAGAGCCATCTTCGGTGAAAAGGCCAGAGAAGTAAAGGATACCTCCCTGCGGGTACCCCATGGCGGTCGCGGAACGGTGGTAAACGTGGAAGCCTTCACCAGAGCCAACAGAGACGAGCTGCATCCGGGTGTTAACGAACTGGTACGGGTCAGCATCGCCCAAAAGCGCAAGATCACCGCTGGGGATAAGATGGCCGGACGCCACGGCAACAAAGGAGTGGTAGCAAGGATTCTGCCTGTTGAGGATATGCCCTATCTTCCCGACGGCACACCCGTTGAGATAATCCTTAACCCCATTGGCGTGCCGTCCCGAATGAACGTGGGACAGATCCTGGAGACCCACCTCGGGCTGGCGGCCCAGGCCTTGGGCTTCCGCGCCATATCCCCCGTCTTCGACGGAGTTGCGGAAGGCCGGATAGAGGATAGCCTGGCTAAGGTCTGGCTTATCTCGAGGGCGCTCGGAGAAAGGGGACTGCCTAAAGGCGATCCAACAGCCAACGGCGACCAGGACCGTGAGGATCGCCTCTACGCCTGGTTGGCGGAACGAGGCTTCGCCGGTAACCGGATCTTTAAAGAGAGCTCTGACGGGGAGGCCCGCCTGACCTGTCTGCGCATCTGGCTCCAGGAGGATATGAATATCCCGCACGGTGATCTCTCCGATCAGGAGGTCCTGGAGCGGGCTCTGGCTATTGCGAAGGAACAGAGAATCCCATTGCCGACCTTCGGTAAAATTACCCTGTACGACGGCCGGACCGGTGAAGCTTTCGAGCAGCCAGTGACCGTTGGCAGCATTTACATGATGAAGCTTATTCACCTGGTAGAGGACAAGGTCCACGCCCGCTCAACTGGCCCATACTCCCTCATCACCCAACAGCCTTTGGGAGGAAAGGCCCAGTTCGGCGGTCAGCGCTTCGGTGAGATGGAAGTATGGGCGCTAGAAGCCTATGGGGCAGCCCATACCCTCCAGGAAATGTTAACTGTGAAAAGCGATGATGTGGTGGGCCGGGTTAAGACCTACGAGGCTATAGTAAAGGGCGATGCTATTTTGGAGCCGGGAGTGCCTGAGTCTTTCAAGGTCCTGGTCAAGGAGCTACAGAGCCTGTCCCTGGCCATTGAAGTGCTCAATGAAGAGGAAGAGAAGATCACCTTTGCGGAAGAGTTGGGACTGGAATTGCCGGACCTGGGCATCAGGCTGGATAGGCCAGAGGAGGGCTAAGGGATGCTAGAAGTTAATGATTTCAATGCCGTAAGGATTTCGCTGGCTTCTCCGGAGCAGGTAAAGAGTTGGTCGTACGGCGAGGTAACCAAGCCAGAGACCATAAACTACCGGACCCTTAAGCCGGAGAGGGATGGACTCTTCTGCGAGAAGATCTTTGGCCCGACCAAGGACTTCGAGTGCTATTGTGGCAAATACAAGCGAATACGCTACAAAGGCATTACCTGCGACAAATGCGGCGTAGAAGTAGCCCGCTCCCGCGTTCGCCGGGAGCGTATGGGCCATATCGGCCTGGCGGCTCCAGTCACCCATATCTGGTTCGTAAAAGGTACCCCCAGCCGCTTCGGACTTTTACTGGACATCTCCCCTAGAAGCCTCGAGCGGGTTATCTACTTCGCCCAGTATATCGTCACAGAGGTAGACGGGGACGCTAAGGAGGAAGCTCTAAAGCAGGCCAGAGACCGGCTGGCGGCCGAGGTGGGCCAACGGGAGACCTCCCTCAAGGAGGCCGTTGTCCAGCGCAATCAGGCCCTGGATGAGGCGCTGGCAGTGGTGGAAAGCCGGCTCCGTGAGCAATTCGAGGCTGCCAAGGCCCAAGCTAGCCAAATCCTTGAGCGGCTGACTTCGGAGGTAGCCGTACTAAGGGCGCGACTTGAGGAGCTTATGGGCCAGGAGGTCTCGGAGGCCATTTTCTTCGGCCCAAAGGCCTTAATCGAGGCCGGAGCACAGGTTGCTGAAGCGCACCTTTCCGCCTTGGAGGAAGCCGAGTCTGACCAGAGGGACGAGGCTAAGGCAGAGCTAAGAAATGACGAGCTACGTGTGCGTGACCTGGCTGGGGCTGAAACAGACCAGCTCAGGTATGCCGCCGCCCAGGAGATAGAGCAACTGCATCGCGACGCTCAGGCCGAGGAGGGCAGGATCAGGGAGGAGAGCGAGAGCACCGTAGCAGAACTGGAAGACCTGGCGCCGCTTCGCCTGCTGAACGAGGCCCAATTTCGGGAGATGAACGTTAAGTTCGGCGGGCTCTTCAAGGCCAGCATGGGCGCCGAAGCCATCCTTAAAATTGTAAGCCGGCTGGACCTGGATATACTTAGGGAAGAACTTAGGCGGGAGGTGAACTCCACCTCTGGCCAGCGTCGGAAAAAAGCTATCAAGCGCCTGCGAGTGGTCGAGGGTTTCCGCAAGAGCGGCAACAAGCCCGAGTGGATGATCCTGTCTATGCTTCCGGTCTTGCCCCCCGACCTAAGGCCTATGGTGCAATTGGACGGCGGGCGCTTCGCTACCAGCGATCTCAATGACCTCTACCGGCGGGTTATCAACCGCAACAACCGTCTGCGTCGTCTCCTCGAGCTGGGCGCACCGGAGATAATCATCCGGAACGAAAAACGGATGCTTCAAGAAGCCGTAGATTCCCTTATTGATAACGGCAGGAGGGGGCGCGCCGTCTCGGCGGCGACCAACCACCGGCTCAAGTCGCTCTCAGACATGCTCAAGGGCAAGCAGGGACGCTTCCGCCAGAACCTGCTTGGGAAGCGGGTGGACTACAGTGGCCGGTCTGTCATTATCGTTGGACCTCACCTAAAGCTGAACCAGTGCGGGCTGCCCAAGCGAATGGCCCTGGAGCTCTTCAAGCCATTCGTCATGCGACGGCTGGTCGAGCGTGGCCTGGCCCACAACATCAAGAGCGCCAAGCGAGTTGTGGAGAGGGTCAAGCCCGAGGTATGGGATATTCTGGAAGAGGTTATCCAAGACCGGCTAATCCTCCTTAACCGTGCCCCAACGCTGCACCGGCTGGGCATCCAGGCTTTCCAACCTATTCTGATCGAGGGCAGCGCAATTCAGATCCATCCACTGGTATGCGCAGCCTTCAACGCCGACTTCGACGGTGACCAGATGGCGGTCCATGTGCCGCTGTCCGCCGCTGCGCTTGATGAGGCCAGAAAACTCATGTTAAGTGTCAACAACCTTCTCCTCCCCAGCTCTGGCGAGCCGACGGTTGCCCCAACCCTGGATATGGTCTTGGGTTGCTATTACCTGACCACTAAGAAACCGGACGCAAAGGGGGAGGGACGGTCATTCGCCTCGCCGGAAGAGGCAAAGCTGTGTTATGACCTGGGCCTCGTGGACCTTCAGGCGGAGATAAAGGTACGCCGCGATGGTGAACTAGTAAAGACCACCACCGGTCGCCTCATTTTCAACGAGATATTACCCCCTGAGCTGGGCTTCAGGGACACCCTAATGGACAAGAAGTCCCTCCGAGCTTTGATAGCGGAGAGCGTCCGCCGCCTTGGCAATGAGAGGACGGCGCAGTTGGCAGATTCTATTAAGAGTCTGGGATTCAAGTACGCCACCCGCTCAGGTATAACCATCTCTATAAACGACCTCACCGTCCCCTCTACGAAAGAGGAGATACTCCACGCAGCGGACGAAGATATTGCCAGGACGGAGCGTCTTTACCGGCGCGGCCTTATCACAGACGAAGAGAGATACCAAAACGCGGTCAGCGTCTGGACCAGGGCCGGCGATGCCATCGAGGCTGCCGTGAAAGACGCCCTGGACCCCTTCGGCCCGGTCGCCATGATGGCCACTTCGGGAGCGAAGGGTAATATCTCCCAAATACGTCAAATGGCCGGTATGAGGGGGCTTATGACCGACCCATCCGGCCGGATCATAGACCTGCCGATCCGCTCCAACTTCCGGGACGGCCTTACCGTCTTGGAGTACTTCATATCAACCCACGGTGCCCGCAAGGGTCTGGCCGACACCGCGCTCCGCACCGCCGACAGCGGTTATCTGACCCGGAGATTGATTGACGTGTCCCAGGACGTAGTAGTTAACGAGGAGGATTGCGGTACAACCACTGGCAAATGGGTCCAGGCCGAGTCCGAATTGGGAATGCTCGAGCCCTTCTCGGAGCGGGTCCTTGGACGCTTGACGGCCGCTCCCATTTTACATCCGGCTACCGGAGAGGTCTTGCTGGAAACAAATGAGGAGATAGACGAGGAGCGGGCGGCCCGGCTCGTGGCCGCTGGGGTGGACAAGGCGTGCGTCCGGACTCCCCTGGCATGCCAAACGCGACGGGGCATCTGCCGGTCCTGCTATGGGCGAAGCCTGGCCACTGGACGGCTGGTCGAGCGTGGTGAGGCAGTTGGCATCGTGGCGGCGCAAAGCATTGGTGAGCCAGGAACGCAGTTGACTATGCGCACCTTCCACACCGGAGGCGTGGTTGGCCTGGATATCACCAGCGGTCTACCGAGAGTAGAGGAGCTATTCGAGGCCCGCATTCCCAAGGGCCAGGCTGTAATCTCGGAGATAGACGGCCAGGTCGAAGTGGTACCGGAAGGGGATACCACCCACATAAGGGTCACTAACTCCGACACCTACCGCGAGGAACATTCGATTCCAGCAGGTTACGAAGTCCAGGTTCGAGATAACGATTGGGTTGAAGCAGGCGCACCACTGGCCATGACCCCAACCACCAATGGTGATAGTGAGACTGGCCTCCCTGCGTCAGGGATAGCGCAGGTAGTTAATGCCAGGATATCCGGACACGTCTCGATAGAGAACGGCATGGTAGTAGTGGTTTGGGAAGAACGGGATGAAAGAGAGTACCTCGTGCCCTTTACTTCTCGGACCAAGGTGGAGAACGGCAATGTTGTAAGAGCAGGAGATGCCCTGACAGAAGGACCAGTGAATCCCCAGGATATCCTTCGTGTCCTGGGGCGAGACGCTGTTCAGGCCTACCTGGTAGACGAGGTACAGAAAGTGTACCGCTCCCAAGGCGTAACCATTAACGACAAGCACATAGAGATTATCATTCGCCAGATGTTGAGGAAGGTGCGCGTGGATTCACCTGGGGACACGGAGATGCTGCCCGCCGAGCTGGTGGACCGTTTTCAGTACGAGGAGATCAACGCCCGCGTTCTGGCTGAGGGCGGAGAGCCCGCAACAGCTCAGCCAGTGCTCTTGGGAGTGACCAAAGCATCTCTATCCACCCAGAGTTTCCTGGCTGCCGCCTCCTTCCAGGAAACAACGCGTGTCCTGACAGAGGCTGCCATTGTTGGGGCGGTAGACCGGCTGGTTGGCCTTAAGGAGAACGTAATCATCGGACGGCTGATCCCCGCGGGAAGCGGGATCGCCTCCCGGCCACACCGGTCGTCGGTTCTAATGGCGCCACCAGTTTTAGAGACGCTGGACGCGCCTCTTGACACATCTCTACAATGATGCTAAACTAGCTTGTATTGCAAGGGTCGAAGGGCCCTCACGTGATTACGGTCTTCCTGTGCCCAAGGGCGCTACCGTCGGGGCGAAGAAGGCTAGCTCACGGATAGGGACTTCGGCCTTTTAGTGTGTGTTCTTGGAGGAAATTTTGCCAACGATAAACCAACTGGTCCGGAATGGTAGAAAGGGTCTAACCAAGAAGGTCAAGGCTCCTGCTCTGCGTTTCACCTTTAACGCCCTGAGTAACCGGATTGAGCGAGGCGAAGGGGCTCCCCAGAAGAGAGGAGTCTGCACCCAGGTACGGACCATGACCCCCAAGAAGCCCAACTCCGCACTGAGGAAGATAGCTCGAGTCCGTCTGACGAACCGGATGGAGGTAACCGCATACATACCTGGCGAGGGCCACGACCTCCAGGAGCACTCCGTAGTGCTAATACGTGGTGGACGGGTGAAGGACCTGCCCGGAGTCCGATACCACATTATCCGCGGAGCGTTGGACGCCAGTGGGGTGAAGAACCGTAAACAAGGCCGCAGCAAATACGGCGCCAAGCGGCCCAAGGCTGAGGCCGCCAAGAAGGCCTAGGGGGACCAATATGCCGAGAAGGGCCAGGGTTATAAAGCGCGAGGTAGCGTCAGACTCCAAGTTCAACAGCAAGATGCTGGCTCGCTTTATCAACAAAGTGATGTCCGATGGGAAGAAAAGCACTGCTGAGCGCATCATTTACGATGCTATGGACATGATCGAACATCAGACACGCAGAAGCCCCCTGGACACTTTCGATCAGGCGCTCCGGAATGTGACGCCGGTACTAGAGGTGAAACCCCGCCGGGTGGGAGGCGCAACCTACCAGGTCCCGGTAGAAATCCGGGGGGAAAGGCGCATCTCCCTGGCCATGCGGTGGCTGATCAACTATTCCCGGGCACGTTCCGGGCACTCCATGGCTGAGAAACTGGCAGCGGAACTTCTGGATGCATCCCGCAACCTTGGAGCTTCAGTAAAAAAGAGAGAGGATACACACAAAATGGCTGAGGCCAATAAGGCCTTCGCCCACTACCGATGGTAAATCAAGCTATTTTGCCCAAAGCCCTGGCCAAGTCAGGAACCAGGATGAACAGATCTATTCCTCTAGACAAAACCAGGAACATAGGGATCATTGCCCATATAGACGCCGGGAAGACCACGGTGACCGAGCGGGTATTGTTCTATACCGGCCGAACCTATAAGATGGGAGAAGTCCATGACGGCACCGCAGTTATGGACTGGATGGCTCAAGAGCGGGAACGGGGGATCACTATCACCGCGGCCGCCACTACCTGCCTCTGGATGGACCATGAGATTAATATCATTGACACCCCGGGCCACGTTGACTTTACCGTTGAAGTGGAGCGGAGCTTAAGAGTTCTGGATGGCGGGGTCGTGATCTTCGACGCTGTAGCCGGTGTCCAGCCCCAGTCCGAAACGGTATGGCGTCAAGCCAACAAATACGGGGTCCCTCGCATCTGTTTCGTGAACAAGATGGACAGGGTCGGCGCCAGCATGGACCGAACAGTCGAAATGATCAAACAACGGCTAGGCGCGCGCCCGGTTGCCATCCATATGCCCATGGGCGAAGAGTCCGATTTCCACGGCATTATAGACCTTATCGAGATGGTAGCGTGGGTGTTCGAAGACGAACAGGGTACAGCCCCCGAGCAAATATCTATACCTGCTAAATACGCCGAGGAGGCCTCCTCCCGGCGTGAGCGAATGCTGGAGGCCATAGTCGAGACCGATGACGAGCTAACTGATTTCTATATAGAGGGGCGGACGATATCACCAGAAAGCCTGCGCAGCGCTCTTCGCCGGGCAACCGTCTCCAAACGACTGGTGCCGGTGGTATGCGGCACTGCCTTGCGTAATAAAGGCATCCAGAAGATGCTGGACGCAGTGGTCTACTACCTTCCTTCCCCGTTGGACGTGCCCCCAGTGGAGGGAAGTGACCCCAATACCGGGGATATTATTCGACGCGCCCCCAGTGATGAGGAGCCATTCTCCGCCCTCGCTTTTAAGATTGTCTCCGACCCTTACGTGGGACGGCTGGCCTACTTCCGGGTCTACTCCGGTGTGACCCAGGCAGGCAGTTCTGTCCTCAACGTCAGCAAGGGAAACAAGGAGCGGATAGGCCGCCTTCTAAAAATGCACGCTAATCACAGGGAGGAGGTCACCGAAGTCGCGTCTGGAGATATCGCTGCGGCCGTCGGACTGAAAAGGACCTTTACGGGTGATACCATTTGCGACCCGGACCATCCCATCCTGCTAGAGAGCATTAAGTTCCCCGAGCCTGTTATATCCATAGCCATAGAGCCTAAGACGAAAGCCGACCAGGACAGGATGGCCATAGCCTTGGGAAGACTGGCAGAGGAGGACCCCACCTTTCAAGTCCGGCAGGACCCGGACTCTAACCAGACCATCATCTCCGGGATGGGCGAGCTTCACCTGGAGATCATCGTAGACCGCCTCCTGCGGGAGTTTCGCGTAGAAGCGAATGTTGGCCGTCCCCAAGTGGCCTATAGGGAGACAATCACCACACCGACCAAGGTAGAAGGACGCTTCATCCGGCAAACGGGTGGCCGGGGTCAGTATGGCCATGTCTGGCTAGAACTGGAACCCCTGTCCCGAGCTGGTGGTTTTGAGTTCAAGGATAAGATCGTTGGCGGGGTTATTCCGAAGGAATACATTCCGGCAGTGGCGGCAGGTGTCAGGGAAGCGCTGGATAGCGGGCCTCTGGCTGGTTATCCCGTGACCGACCTTAGGGTCTGCCTGGTAGACGGTAGCTTCCATGAGGTAGACTCCTCAGAAATGGCTTTCAAGATTGCCGGCTCCATGGCGCTGAAGGAAGGCGTAAAGAAAGCGAAGCCGGTCCTTCTAGAGCCTATTATGAAGGTGGAAGTGGTTTCCCCGGAGGACTTCTTAGGTGAAGTAATCGGAGACCTCAACTCCCGCCGCGGACAGATTGAAGACATGGAAGTGCGGGGGAATGAGCACCTGGTGCGCTGCTTTGTACCCCTGGTCGAGATGTTCGGATATGCGACGGACTTGCGCTCTCTGAGCCAGGGCCGGGCTACCTTCACTATGGAATTCGACCATTACCAGGAGGTGCCTTCTCAGAAGCGGGAAGAGATACTTCTGAGAGCTAGGAGATAGGGGCCATGGCCAGCCAGAAGATACGCATTAAACTTAAGGGCTTCGATCACCGGGTCCTAGACCAGTCCGCCCAGCAGATTGTTGAGGCTTCTGAGCGGACAGGCGCTGCTGTGGCCGGGCCGATTCCGTTGCCAACCAGAATCGAGCGCTTCTGCGTCATCCGCTCGCCGTTTATTGACAAGGACTCCCAGGAGCATTTTGAGATAAGGACCCACAAACGGCTTATTGAGATCCTGGACCCAACCCCCAAGACCGTGGACGCCTTGATGAGGCTGAATCTGCCGGCTGGGGTGGATATTGAGATAAAGACGTAACATGCTAGAAGGACTATTAGGACGCAAGGTCGGTATGACCCACCTCTTCCAGGCGGATGGCGCGGCCTTGGGTGTGACAGTCATAGAGGCTGGGCCCAATACCGTAACCCAGATAAAGACCGAGGAGAAGGACGGTTATCAGGCCGCGCAGTTGGGATTCGGTGAAGCCAAGAAGCTTAATGAACCAGAGAAGGGCCACTTGAAGAAGCTTGGCTCGCTCAAGCACCTGCGGGAGTTCGACCTACCAGGTCCTTCCGATGTCAAGGTCGGGCAGAAGGTGGATGTTAGCCTTTTCAAAGCAGGAGATGTAGTTGACGTTATTGGTGTCTCCAAGGGGAAAGGCTTTGCCGGAGCGGTAAAGCGTCATCATTTCCGAGGGGGTCCCAAAACCCACGGCCAATCAGACCGGCATCGGGCGCCCGGGTCCGTCGGTGCCACCACAACCCCCGGCCGTGTGTTCAAGGGCCTGCGAATGGCTGGCCACATGGGAGACCATCGTGTCACGGTCCGCAACCTGGAAGTCGTTCGGGTTGACCCGGACCGGAACCTTCTTCTGTTAAATGGAGCGGTGCCGGGAGCCAAAGGCGGGCTGTTAATGGTCAGGAAGACCCAGGGGAAGTCGAGAGAGCGGGTAGGATAGGACTATGCAACTTGCAGTAAAGAACTTGGAAGGCCAGACCGTCGGGCAGGTTGAGCTCCGAGACGATGTCTTTGCGGTGCCTTTCAATGAGGCGGTTGTCCACCAGGCTCTACTTAGGCAATTAGCCAATGCCCGACAGGGCACTTCTGATACTAAGACCAGGGCCGAAGTGTCTGGAGGCGGACGCAAGCCATGGAAGCAAAAAGGCACCGGTAGGGCTCGCCAGGGAAGCATTCGGGCGCCCCACTGGAAGGGCGGAGGCATCGTTTTTGGCCCGCATCCCAGGGACTACTCCCAGGACTTGCCCAAGAAGATGCGTCGCCTGGCCCTCTTGTCTGCTATCTCTAGTAAGGTAACTGACAGCCATCTGGTGCTGTTGGAGGACCTATATATTGGGGAGGCCAAGACTAGAGAGATCGCGACCCTGCTGAAAAAGCTGGAAATCGAGGCATCGGCACTGCTTGTACTTCCAGATGTTAACACGCAGATTGTCCGAGCGGCCCGGAACATTCCAAAGGTCGCTACTCAACTGGCCCGCTGCCTGTCCGTGGGAGAGGTTCTCTCCCACCGGTATATCGTTATGCCGGTAAGCGCCGCCCGCCAGGTTGAGGAGACCTTTGCGCCCCACGGGAGCTAATATATGCACGTATTTAATGTCCTTATTCGTCCGGTCATTACAGAGAAGAACACTCTCCTGGGAGAGCATGGCAAGTACACGTTCGAAGTTGACCGCAAGGCCAACAAGCCCCAAATTCGTGAAGCTGTGGAGCGTGCCTTCAAGGTGAACGTAACGGACGTCAATGTCACCAACATGCCCGGCAAGATGCGCCGTGTGGGGCGAAGCCGGGGACTCACCTCTCCCTGGAAAAAGGCAGTGGTAACCCTCCAGGAGGGGCAAAAGATTGAGCTCTTCGAGGGAGTCTGATGGCGCTGAAAGAGTTTAACCCAACTTCCCCCTCCCGGCGGGGTATGATCGGTGATGCTTATGATGATGTCACCGGGCACTCCCCAGTTAGAGCCCTAAGCATCTCTCTAAAAAGAAACGCCGGGCGCAACAACCAGGGACGTATTTCGGTCCGCCATCAGGGAGGTGGGTCCAAGCATATCTACCGTATTATTGACTTCAAGAGGGACAAGGAAGGAGTCCCGGCCTCGGTGGCGTCCATCGAGTATGATCCAAACCGTTCGGCCCGGATTGCCCTTCTGCAATACGCAGACGGGGAGAAGCGCTACATTCTAGCCCCCTTAGGCCTTAAGGTAGGAGACAAGGTGCAGGCTGGGCCTGACGCCGAGATTAAGCCCGGTAATTCTCTGGCCCTTCGGTCTATCCCTACAGGCACCATGATTCATAACATCGAGATGTTGCCCGGCAAGGGGGGGCAAATAGTTCGTAGCGCTGGAGCGGCCGCCCAGCTTATGGCAAAAGAAGATGATTATGTTCAGGTGCGCTTGCCATCAGGAGAAGTGCGTCGTGTCCGCGCCGAGTGCCGCGCGACCATTGGGCAGGTCGGCAATACGGAACACGAGAACTTAAAGCTTGGCAAAGCCGGCGCCAACCGTTGGCGAGGCAAGCGCCCCACTGTGCGGGGGTCAGCCATGAACCCCAGAGACCATCCCCATGGGGGAGGGGAGGGACGCTCTCCGGTCGGCATGCCCGGTCCCAAGACCCCTTGGGGCAAGCCGGCTATGGGTTACCGCACCCGTCGGAATAAACGCACGGACAAATTCATCGTCAAGAGTAGAAAGAAGAAGTAAGGGGGACCTATGTCTCGATCAATCAAAAAGGGTCCCTATGTAAATCCCAAGCTCCTTAAGAAGATAGAGACCCTCAACAGGGAAGGCCAGAAGGCGATAATCAAGACTTGGGCCAGGGCATCTGTCATCATGCCTCAGATGGTTGGGCATACTCTAGGCGTTCATGATGGGCGGCGCCACGTACCCGTCTTTCTTACCGAGAACATGGTAGGCCACCGCTTGGGGGAGTTCGCACCTACACGTACCTTCCGGGGACATTCTTCCAAACCGGAACGGGCCGTTGGCGTGAAGAGACAGGGGAAATGAATGGAGGTTAGAGCCGTAGCAAAATTCGTTAAAGTTTCTCCGCGGAAGGTGCGTCTAATATTGGACCTGATCCGTGGGAAGCGGGTAGAGGAAGCTATGCCTATCCTACGATTCCTGCCATCACCGAATGCCAATCTAGTATCCAAAGTAGTAAAATCAGCGGCCTCTAATGCCGAGAACAACTTTCAAATGTCGCCGGCCGACCTGTACATAACTAGCGCTTACGCCGACGAGGGTCCCCGCTTGAAGCGCTTCAAAGCCAAAGCCCGGGGTCGGGTTGGGCGAATTATAAAGCCTACGAGCCACATTACGGTTAAGGTAGCGGAGAAGGAGGCCTAATGGGCCAAAAGGTACATCCAATCGGGTTTCGCCTGGGCATAACCAAAGAGTGGTCAAGCCGGTGGTACGCCGATAATAAGTATGCTGAGCTAGTGCAAGAGGACCTCCGCCTCCGGAAACTCATTACCGGTCGCCTGGCTGATGCCGGCCTAGCTCGGACGGAGATAGACCGATCAAGCAACCAGTTGACCATCACTATCCACACAGCCAAACCCGGTATCGTTATTGGTAAAGGTGGCCAGAGGGTAGATGAGCTCAGATCCCAACTTGAAGCGCTAACCGGCAAGAAGGTACGCCTCAACATCCAGGAAATCCGACAGCCGGAATTGGAGGCTGCATTGGTATCCCGTGGGATTGGCGAACAGATCGTGCGCCGGGTCTCCTATAAGCGCGCCGTAAAGCAAGCGGTTACCCGCACGATGCAGCGCGGCGCCAAGGGTATCAAGGTTATGGTCTCCGGTCGCCTCGGAGGCGCCGAGATGTCCAGGGTTGAGAAAGATAGGTCAGGACGAGTGCCATTGCATACGCTGCGAGCGGACATAGACTACGGTTTTTACGAAGCCAAGACCACCTTCGGCCTTATTGGAATAAAGGTCTGGATATACAAGGGAGACGTTCTGCCCGTGCCAAAGCGGATTCGGCCAGCCGAGGTAGAGGAGGTGGCGGTCTAACATGCTGCAACCCAAGCGGGTCAAGTTCCGAAAGGTGCACCGGGGCCGCCGTAAAGGAGTCGCCATCGCAGGCTCTCATGTTATCTTCGGTGACTTCGGACTGCAAGCCCAGGCATCAGCTTGGATAACCAGCCGCCAGATTGAGGCGGCTCGTCGGGCCATCACCCACCACCTGCGGCGGGGCGGAAAGGTGTGGATCCGCATTTTTCCAGACAAACCGGTTACTGGCAAGCCCGCGGAGACTCGTATGGGTGGCGGCAAAGGCGCCGTAGACCACTGGGTGGCCGTGGTGAAGCCCGGGCGTGTTCTATTCGAGGTCGGCGGTGTAAAAGAGGACCTGGCTAAGGAGGCCCTACGCCTGGCCGGCCACAAGCTCCCCATTGATACGTGTTTCGTGGGCCGGGAAGAACTGGCCTTCGCACAAGCCTCCGAGAATGCGGCAGGGGGTGAGGCCCAGTGAAGTACAAGGAAATCCAGCCTATGACCGACGCCGAAGTGGTAAAGCATCTGGAAGAGAGCCGGGAGGAGCTATTCCGTCTCCGGTTCCGCCTGGCTACCAGGCAACTGGATAACTTCCGGGAGATTCGTAAGACAAAAAACAATATAGCTAGATTACTGACTGCCCGGCGGCAGAGGGAACTATCTTCTGAGGAAAGCCATGCTGGCTAGACGTAGAACCATGGTAGGTCGAGTTATAAGAGACAAGACCGAAAAGACGGTTATTGTAGAAGTAGAATCACTGCGGCGCCATCCTTTATACAAGAGGGTAATCCGTAACGTGGCCCGTTTTATGGCCCATGATGAAAAGAACGAGTGCAAGCTGGGGGACATGGTCGCGATCGTGGAGAGCCGGCCTTTGTCCCACAGAAAGCGGTGGAGAGTGGCAAAGATACTGGCCCACCATGAGGTTGCGGAAGTAGCCCCTTCAGAGCTTGACCAGTCCATACTTAAAGAAGAGAGCGGGGCATGATTCAAGCCTATACCAGGCTAAAGGCAGCGGACAATACGGGGGTCCGGCAGATGATGTGCATCCGGGTGCTAGGAGGCTCGGCGCGAAGGTACGCCCGGGTAGGAGATGTTATTGTCGCCACTGTGAAACAGGCAACCCCCGGAGGGATGGTGAAGAAAGGCGAGATCGTCAAGGCGGTGGTTGTCCGGACGGCCAAGGAGTACGGCCGTCCCGATGGCTCTTATATTAAGTTCGATGACAATGCGGCCGTTATCCTTGGCGACAAGAACAACCCTAAGGGAAGCCGGGTCTTTGGGCCCGTAGCCAGAGAGTTGCGGGAGAAGAACTTCATGAAGATCATTTCCCTAGCCCCAGAGGTGCTCTAGGCGATGAAGATTCGCAAGGAAGATACGGTTCTAGTTATAGCGGGCAAAGACCGCGGGAAGCGGGGGAAAATCCATCGCGTCTACCTTGAGTCAAGCAAAGCTCTGGTAGAAGGCGTTAACATGATAAAGCGCCACATGCGTCCCCGGCCCACGGTGCGCCAGACCGGCATAGTGGAGAGGGAGTCACCTGTCAATGCCTCTAATCTGATGCTGGTCTGTCCAAAGTGCAATCAACCCTGCCGGGTAGGGTACAGGCTCCTAGAGGATAAGAGCAAGGTACGAGTCTGCCGGCGGTGTGGGGAGACTATAGACTAATGTCCAGGCTTAAGGAGCAATACCGAAACCAAACTGTGCCCGCCATGATGGAACAGTTCAGCTACGCTAATATCATGCAGGTTCCACGCGTCCACAAGGTCGTGGTTAACAGCGGGCTTGGCGAGGCCATTAAGAACCCCAAGGCCATGGACAGCGCGTCCAAGGATATAGAGTCTATAACCGGCCAGCACCCGGTTGTCCACCGGGCTAAAAAGTCCATTGCAGCATTCCGCCTTCGGGCGGGTATGCCCATTGGGGTATCCGCAACGCTGCGTGGAGAGCACATGTACTACTTTCTGGACAAGCTTATCAACGTGGCATTGCCTCGAATCAGGGACTTTAGGGGGGTATCCCGGCAATCCTTCGATGGCCAAGGCAATTATACGATAGGACTTCGGGAACAGCTAGTCTTTCCCGAGATAGATTATGACAAAGTCGACAAAGTGCGTGGACTAGAAGTGTGCATCGTCACAACAGCCAAGACTGACCAGGAGGCCCAAAAACTCCTGGAGCTGTTGGGGATTCCCTTCACACGACACTGATCCGCATTGGAGGTCTTTTTTGGCCAAGATCGCTAAAATACAGAAATCCCTCCGGGAGCCGAAATTCAAGGTCCAGAAGCATAACAGGTGTCTAATCTGCGGCCGTCCCCGGGCTTTTATTCGCAAGTTCCGGCTCTGCCGTATCTGTTTCCGGCAGAAGGCCCTGGCAGGAGAGTTGCCAGGGGTGGTCAAGGCCAGTTGGTAGGGATTCTGCTGGGAGGTGCTGGATGTCGGATCCTGTAGCAGATATGCTAACCCGAGTACGCAATGCCGTGGAGGCTCGCCACGACGCGGTCATGGTACCTGCGTCCAGGTTGAAGATTGCTATTGCTAAGATCCTGAAGGACGAAGGATATATCAGGGATTATGAGGTCCTGAAGGATGGGCCGCAGCGAAACATGAAGATACAACTGCGATACATCGGCAGGAAAGAGCCTATACTACACGGGCTGCAACGGGTTAGCAAGCCCGGGCTACGGGTATACGTTCAGAAAGCCGAGATACCACGGGTCTATGGGGGCCTGGGCATGGCTATCCTGACCACCCCCATGGGTGTGATGACCGGCCAACAAGCCTGGCGCAGACGAGTGGGCGGCGAGATCCTTTGCTATGTCTGGTAAATGGAAACTGGCTGAGGTCAAAGATGTCCAGGGTTGGTAGAGCTCCTATAGCGATCCCTCTTGGAGTGGAGGTCAAGATCGAAGATTGCTTTGTTACTGTCAAAGGGCCACGGGGTGAGTTATCGCGGAAATTCCACCAGGAGATCTCGATCCGTCGTGCAGACAATATGCTTCAGGTTGAACGGCCCAGCGATAGTCACACCCACCGATCTCTTCACGGTACAACCCGTAGCCTTCTTGCCAACATGGTCCAAGGTGTAACCACGGGGTTTCAGAGGAGCCTCGAGCTTAGCGGGGTTGGGTACCGTGCGCAGAAGAGCGGAGAGAACCTGGTCTTGCAGGTCGGATATTCCCATCCGGTCGAAATGACTCCACCGTCTGGGATATCCTTCCAGACAGAAGGCACTGGACGGGTAATAGTTGCGGGCATCGACAAGGAACTAGTAGGGCAAATAGCGTCTAAGGTAAAGGATGTCCGCCGGGTCGACCCCTATAAAGGGAAGGGCATTCGCTACTCAGGCGAAGTAGTGCGCCGCAAGGCCGGCAAAGCTGGCAAGGTCGGCGGCAAGAAGAAGTAGAACAGCCAATGATAAAGCCGAAGGACACCAGAAAGGCTCGAGAAAAACGCCAAAAGCGGATCCGGGCCAAGATACAAGGGGTGCCGGAGAGACCCAGGCTTGCAGTCTTCCGCAGCCTCAATCACATTTATGCCCAGGTGGTGGACGATACCCGGGGTCATACCCTGGTGGCCGCCTCTACGGTGGAACCGGAAGTGCGAAGTCAGATGGACAGCCTGGATAAAAAGGCCCTTGCGGAACTGGTCGGAACCTTGATAGCTAAACGGGCCTTGGAAAAGGGTATCAGTAAGGTCGTCTTTGACAGGGCAGGGTTTCTGTACCACGGACGAGTTAAGGCATTAGCAGACGCAGCCCGTAAGGGAGGCCTGGTATTCTAGGAGTTGTGTCCAATGATTCGGAAGATTGAGGAACACATACCTCATGGGAAGGTGCTGGAAGACCTGGAAAATCTTTGCCAGAAAGCCCAGGAGTTGGGGGCCACAGACAGCAAGGTTATCAGGTCAGACCAGGTGATCATTGACGAGCGGGTGCGCATGAAATGTATGTATCCAAAATGCGCTGCATATGGCACCAACGCTCACTGTCCTCCTTACGCGCCGGACCTGGAACTGGCACGGAAAGTGGTATCACGTTATCAATATGGAATTCTTTATACGATTCAGGTACCATCAGAGTCTTACGCTGGCTCTACGGCGGCTAAAGAGAAGCTCTATGTGCCGCCTATGCGAGTACTGAACTCCCTGGCCTCCGATATCGAGTCTGAGGCATTCTACCAGGGCTACTACTTTGCCCTGGCGTTCAGTTCCGGGCCATGCAAGCCGGTCTTTTGCCCCGGGATCGAATGTTCAGTTCTTACCCCCGGTAAAGGATGTCGGGCACGAATGAGGGCCAGGGGATCCATGGAGGGATTCGGCATGGACGCCTACGGCATGGCCACCCGGGCGGGCTGGGACATCTACCCGTGTGGCTACCGCACCAAACCGGAGGACATACCCCACGGCCGGGCCGTGGGCCTGGTACTGGTCCACTAAGATGCCAGTAAGTCTGGGGCAGTCCCCCATAAACTGCCGTCAGTCCGGGGGTCTGGGCATGTCACCCATAGACCGCCGTCAGTCCGGGGGTCTGGGGCAGTCACCCATAAACCGCCGTCAGTCCGGGGGTCTGGGCATGTCACCCATAAACCGCCGTCAGTCCGGGGGTCTGGGAATGTCACCTATAGACTGCCGGTTAGGCCGGGGGTTTGGGGGTGTCCCCCAAATATCCCACTTTCGTGGGGGTGGGGCGCAGCCGTACGATAGCCGGTCAGGTCTCTCCTGACTGCGCACTAGGAGGAATTATTGGAG
This sequence comes from Dehalococcoidia bacterium, assembly GCA_030691805.1. Classification (GTDB taxonomy): domain Bacteria; phylum Chloroflexota; class Dehalococcoidia; order JAUYDP01; family JAUYDP01; genus JAUYDP01. The sequence continues at coordinate 20,452 of JAUYDP010000207.1, forward strand.
AGGTCCAAAATAGACGCCAAAGAACTGAACCTGGAAGAGAAAGTCATCTTCATCAACCGGGTAGCCAAAGTCGTCAAGGGTGGCCGCCGGTTCCGGTTCAGCGCCCTGGTGGTAGTAGGAGACAACGACAGCCATGTCGGACTGGGCATCGGTAAGGCCCGAGACGTGCCTGAGGCTATCCGAAAGGGGGTAGAGCGCGCAAAGAAGAACCTTTTTAGCATTCCGCTAAAGGGCCACACTATTCCTCATCAGGTCTTGGCCAAGTTCGGAGCAGCCAAAGTGCTGATGAAGCCTGCACCTCCAGGCACCGGAGTTATCGCCGGGGGAGGCGTGCGGATGGTAGTGGAGTCGGCAGGCATCAAGGATATTGTCACAAAATCCTTGGGCAGTGACAACGTTGTAAACGTGGCCCAGGCCGCCCTGACAGCGCTCAACCAATTGCGCAATGTAGAAATAGAGGTTGGCAAGCGCAAGGCAAGGTTAGAGGCCTCCAATGGGTAAGCTTCTGGTCACATGGGTTAAGAGCGGAATAGGTTACGACCAAAGACAGAGGGACGTTATCCGGGCATTGGGGCTCCGGCGCTTGAATCAGACCATAGAGAAAGAGGACAGCCCCTCTATAAGGGGTATGGTGGCCAAAGTCAGCCACTTGGTCAAGGTAGTCAGCCATGATGCAGCATGAAATCAGGCCTCCAGCGGGGGCGCGGCACGTCCGCAAGCGTGTGGGCCGGGGAGAATCGAGCGGCCACGGGAAGACCTCCGGCAGGGGCATGAAGGGCCAGAAGTCCCGGGCTGGGGGACACGTCCGCCCAACGTTCGAGGGCGGGCAATTGCCCCTGGTGAAGCGGTTGCCTTTTACAAGAGGTTTTGTCAATATCTTCCGGGTTGAGTATAGCCTGGTGAAAGTTGGAGACCTGGACCGTTTTGAGGCCGGCGCTGAGGCCACCCCCGAGGCCATGGTCGAAGCCGGGTTGGTCAAATCCGCTTACCAACCCATTAAGGTGCTCAGTGACGGAGAGGTCTCCAAAGCCCTAACGGTACAGGCGAACAAGTTCTCCGCCCGGGCGCGGGAGAAGATAGAAGCGGCAGGCGGGACGGTGGTTGAGCTAGGTAATGCTGGAAGTAATACTTAACGCCTTCCGGCTTCCTGACCTCCGGCGGAAGCTCTTGTTCACTTTCGCTATGCTGGTCATCTTCCGGTTTATTGCACATGTTCCGTTGCCTCTCTCGGCCGAGTCCTACCAGGCCCTGCAAAGGTTCTTCGAGGGGAACCAGCTCCTGGGTATGTTGAACCTGTTCAGCGGTAATGCCATGCGGAACTTCAGCGTGGCGGCCATGGGGGTCTACCCGTATATTACGGCGTCTATCGTCATGCAATTATTGATTCCCATCATACCGACGCTTACATCCCTCTCGAAGGAAGGAGAGGCAGGCCGTAACAAGCTTAACAAATATACCCACTGGGCGACTGTCCCGATGGCTGCCCTACAGGCCTACGGCCAGTTGGCCCTTCTCAAGAATGCCCAGGTCCTACCCAGCTTCGGGCTTAGCGGCTCTGACCTGCTTCCCACGCTGACGATGGTTGTCAGCATGACCGCCGGCACCATTTTCCTGGTATGGCTGGGGGAGCTGATCACCGAGCACGGCATCGGTAACGGTGTATCATTGATCATCTTCGGAGGCATCGTGGCCGGCGTGCCCCAGTTGTTCGGTATCGGTGCGACGGGGGGAGTGGATTTCGCGGCCCTCTTATCCTTTGCCGCCCTCGGCGTGGCAATCATTTTTGCAATCGTGGTGTTCCAGGAAGCCCACCGCCGTATACCGGTTCAGTACGCCAAACGGATTCGGGGTACCCGCATGTACGGAGGACAGAGCACTCACATTCCCCTGCGGGTCAATAGCGCAGGAATGATTCCCCTTATCTTTGCCATATCAATTATGCTTTTTCCGGGAACTATTGCCAGCTACTTCAAAGGCTCAACCGTGCCGTGGGTGGCGAGCACTGCCTCGTTTGTCGAACAGCTTTTTAACCCCAGTGCTCCCTTCTACTGGAGCCTCTACTTCATACTGGTAGTGGCCTTCACATTCTTCTATGCGATGATCATCTTCCAGCAGCAGAACCTGGCGGAGAACCTCCAAAAGTACGGGGGGTTCGTGCCCGGCATCCGCCCTGGACGCCCAACCGCCGAGTACCTGAACAAGGTGTTGCTCCGCATTACCGTCGCGGGGGCGGTTTTCCTGGGGCTAGTGGCGGTCGCTCCCTTCTTGATCCAACAGTTCACCAAGGTCCAGGCCCTTCAGGTAAGTAGCACTGGACTGCTGATCGTCGTTGGGGTAGTGCTGGATACTATCAAACAACTGGAGGCGCAGCTCTTGATGCGCCGTTACGAGGGATTCATCAAGTGAGCCGTTATGTTATCCTCTTGGGAGCTCCTGGCTCCGGCAAGGGAACGCAGGCTGACACCCTCAGGCAGAGCCTGGGTCTGGCCCACGTGGCCTCGGGAGACCTCTTTCGGGAAGCCGCGCAAAAGGGGACAGAACTGGGGAAGCTGGCCAAATCCTACATGGAGAAGGGCGAGTTGGTCCCAGACGAGGTTACGGTGGCCATGGTCTTGGAGAGGCTGAAGGAGCCAGATTGCTCCGCTGGAGCAATCCTGGATGGATTCCCGCGCACCTTGGAGCAGGCCAGCGCGCTGGAGAAAGCCTTGCAGCAGCAGCGAGGCCAGGGGATTGACCGGGTCCTATACATCGAAGTATCGGAGGAGGAGTTGCTGAACCGCTTAGGCGGGCGATGGATCTGCCGCCAATGCCAGCAGCCCTACCACATCGTCAATTTCCCTCCGAAGGTGGAGGGCCGGTGCGACAAGTGCGGCGGGGAGCTTTACCAGCGGGCGGACGATTCCATGGAGACGGCACGCAAGCGCCTGGAGGTCTACTTCACCCAGACCTCGTCTCTCATCCATTATTTCGCTGAGAAGAGCCTTCTGACCAGGGTTAACGGCGAACAAGAAGTTGAGGCAGTCGGGCAAGAACTGCTTGCGGGGGTAGGTAACCCGTTATGAGGAGGATGGGTACTACCCAAAGGGCGCTGCCGGTCCATGTCGAAGAGAACAGGACTGCCGTACGGCCGGGGATTATAGTGAAGTCTTCCGAAGAGATTGCTATAATGAGAGCAGCCGGCCGGCGATTAGCTGCTTCTCTGGCCGTCCTCGCAGAGAAAGTCCGGCCTGGTGTTGCTACAGGGGACCTGGACAGGGTGGTGGACCGAGAGTTCCGCCGGAGAGGCATCGTCCCCTCCTTCAAAGGGTACCGGGGATACCCAGCTTCCGTCTGTGTTTCTGTAAATGATGAGGTCGTCCATGGCATACCTGGAAAAAGGATATTAAGAGAAGGTGATCTGGTGTCGCTGGACCTGGGTGCAATTTATAATGGCTACCAGTCAGACGCCGCAATAACTGTAGGAGTGGGCGTCATTAGCCTCCAGGCCCAGGACCTGATCGAGGTGACAAAGAAAGCCTTGGAGTTGGGTATTAGCGCCGCCGTGGTGGGCGCCCGAATAGGGGACATCTCATGGGCCGTCCAGTCCTTCGTGGAGTCCAAGGGCTATTCCGTGGTCAGAGAATATGCTGGCCATGGGATAGGCCGAGAAATGCACGAGGAACCCCAGGTGCCTAACTTCGGGATTCCAGGTCGTGGAGCGCATCTGCAAGAGGGAATAGTCCTAGCCATAGAGCCAATGGTCAACGCCGGAGGATGGCGTACTCGCACTCTGGAAGACGGTTGGACTGTCTGCACGCTTGACGGCAGCCTTACCGCCCATTTCGAACATACAGTCGCCATCTGGGCGAAGGGGCCAGAGGTCTTGACCAGGCTGGATAGTGCGGAAGTAGTTTAGCGGAATGGCGAAGAAGGAGTCCATAGAGGTAGAAGGCACCGTGTTAGAGGCTCTGCCCAATGCTATGTTCCGAGTAGCACTGGCCAACGGGCACCGGGTCCTGGCCCACGTTTCAGGTAAGATCAGGCTCAATTTCATCCGCATCCTCCCTGGGGACCGGGTGCTGGTGGAGTTATCCCCTTACGACCTGACCAGGGGACGCATTACTTATAGAATGAGAAACTAACAGTCGCATGTCATGCTGAGCGCAGCGAAGCATCTCAGTGCAGCTTTGAGACCCTTCGCTGCGCTCAGGGTGACAAGTCAGTAGGGGATCAGGGTGACAAGTCAGTAGGGGATCAGGGTGACAAACAGCAGGGGAGAACTAGAGTGAAGATTAGGGCCTCAGTGAAGGCCAGGTGCGATAAATGCAAGGTCATCCGACGGAAGGGCGCGGTAATGGTTATTTGCGCCAACCCCAAGCACAAGCAGAAGCAGGGATGACCAGGGAGGGTTACGTATGGCCAGAATCGCTGGAGTAGATATCCCCCGGGACAAGCGGGTTTTGACGTCGTTGTGTTATATCTACGGCATTGGCCCGACCATAGCTCGGAAGATCGTAACGCAAGCTAATATCAGCCCTGAGGTCAGGGTCAAGGACCTGACCGATGAGCAAGTAGCCCGCTTGCGGGAGATCGTAGACAAGGAATACAAGGTTGAGGGCGACCTTCGCCGAGAGGTTGACCTCAATGTCAAGCGACTTATAGAGATCGGTAGCTATCGGGGCCTGCGCCACCGCCGAGGCCTGCCGGTGCGGGGACAGCGCACGCGCACCAATGCGCGCACAAAGCGAGGCGCCCGGAAGACTGTCGCTGGCAAGCGGCGGGCTGGTGGCAAGAAGTAACTAGGGGTCTATTCTTAGGGAGGGGCAGAATGGCACAAAAAAAGAAGGCGACCAGGATCCGTCGAAAAGAACGAAAACTAATACCGCGTGGGCGGGCCTACATTCAGGCTACCTTCAACAACACCCTTGTGACCATCACCGACACGCAGGGTAACGTTGTCTGCTGTGGCACGGCTGGAGCTGCGGGTTTTAAGGGATCCCGCAAAAGTACACCTTACGCCGCCCAGATGGCGGCGGATGGCGCCGCCCGTAAAGCCATAGAGCATGGCATGCAACAGGTGGATGTCTTCATTAAAGGACCCGGCTCAGGCCGGGAGGCGGCTATCCGCTCTCTCCAGGCGGCAGGGTTGAACATAAGCTCGATAATGGACGTAACCCCTATCCCCCATAACGGGTGCCGTCCCCCCCGGCGGCGCCGAGTTTAGGGGTAGGGAGGAAGGTTTTGGCACGTTACAATGGACCAACTTGCAGAAAATGCCGGCGGTTTGGCGAAAAGCTGTTTTTGAAGGGGGAGCGGTGTCTCATGAGCAAGTGCGCCTGCGAGCGCCGAATGTACCCCCCCGGCCAGTCCCGCACCGCCAGGAGACGGAAGCTCTCCGAATGGGGCCAACAGCTCATGGAGAAACAGAAGGCCCGAGTTGTTTACGGCGTTCTGGAGCGTCAGTTCCGGCACCACCTGGAGCAGGCCGGCAAATTGCCCGGCCTGACAGGTGAAAACTTGCTCCAGGTCCTGGAACGGCGGCTCGACAACGTGATATTCCGTCTGGGACTGGGGCAGTCCAGGCGTCAAGCGCGCCAGTTGGCGTTGCACGGCCACTTCTTGATAAACGGCCGAATGGCCCGCACCCCCTCGATCCTGTTAAGTGAGGGAGATGAGATAGCGGTCTCTCAGAAGAGCCGGAGCCTGGACTTCTTTAAGGAAGCAGCCAGGGAATTGAAGGGAAAGTCCATCCCGGGTTGGCTCTCTCTGGATCCTGAAAATATGAAAGGTAGGGTGCAGGCCCTGCCGGGCCGAGGCGACATTGACGCAAAGATCAGCGAACAGGATATCGTGGAGCACTATTCAAGATAGAATGAAAACAACATCCGCAAAACGCTGGTGGGAGGAGACTCCTTGTCGGAGATAGAGACCCCCATAGAAGTAGTAGAGATCAGTGAAGACTCCGGCCGTTTCGTCATCGAACCGTTAGAGCAGGGCTTCGGGACTACTCTGGGGAGCGCCATGAGGCGCCTGCTCCTGGGTGGACTGCCCGGAACCGCTATCACGACGGTGAAGATCGAGGGGGTATACCACGAGTTTACCTCCATCCCCCATGTTAAGGAGGACGTGACAGAGTTTTTTCTTAACGTAAAGCAGATTCGGCTGCGGTCCTTTTCTGACCGGCCGGTAAAGCTAAGTCTGGAGGTATCGGGAGAAGGCGAGGTTTGTGCCGGTGATATTGTCACTCCGCCGGACGTGGAGATTGTTAACCCAGAGTTGCACCTGGCCTATCTGGACTCACCGGATGCCCGGCTAACTGTGGAATTCGACGTGAAGCGCGGCAAGGGCTACGTGCCCGCAGGCCACAAAGGAGAACTGCCGATTGGGACTATGCCGGTGGACGCCATCTTCACCCCAATGCGGAAGGTGAACTACGTAGTAGAGCCAACCCGGGTGGGTGAGAGGACTGACCTGGAGCGCCTGTTATTGGAGGTAACAACGGATAGTACCATCACGCCGCGCCAGGCCGTTAGCCAGGCGGCCCGCATCCTCACCGAAAACCTGCGGCTTTTGCTGGACCTGGAGCGACAGCCGGCCCGGATTGAGAAGCGCGGGTTATCCGCAGTACCCATCAGCGCTCAGGACTATGAACGTTCCATCGAGGAGCTAGAACTTTCGGTTAGGGCCTACAACTGCCTGAAACGCAGCGGGATCACCAAGATTGGAACAATTCTGGAAATGAGCGACGATGAACTCCTGGGCGTGCGGGATTTCGGGCAGAAGTCCTTGGACGAACTGAAGGGGAAGCTCGCAGAACGGGGCTTTGTGCTCCATAGCCTTGCCGATGAAGGACACTCGCCATCGCCTCAGCGTGAGGACGAAGAGGACCTGGCCTTGCCCACCATGACAACCTATCATTTCGACCCGGACGAAGATACCAAGGAAGTCGAGAGTTTCATATCGGCTCCTCCCGATGGCGAGGAGGACAAGAATGAGACATAGGGTTGGCGGCCGTAAGTTCAGCCGCCCAACGGGGCATCGCCTGTCTATGCTGCGCAATCTGGTGCAGGACCTGATTCGCTATGAGAAGATAGAAACCACCGAGGCCAAAGCCAAGGAAGCCCGCCCTATGGCTGAGAAGCTTATAACTTTAGGCAAGGAGGGCAGCCTTCATGCCCGGCGCCAGGCGCTTTCCGTGGCTAATCCTACGGTGGTAGATAAGGTCTTCCATGTCCTGGCCCCACGCTACAAAGAGAGGCCGGGCGGGTATACCCGGGTGATAAAGGAAGGCCCGCGATTGGGCGACGCCGCCCCCATGGCTTGGCTTGAACTGGTAGAGTAATGGGGGAAGTGGGTGCCCAATTTGATGCTGGTGCTGGAGTACGAGGGCGCCAGGTATCATGGCTTTCAGAAGCAGGCTGGAGTGCCCACCATCCAGGGCGAACTGGAACAGGCTGTGAAGCGTCTCACAGGGCAGGCCTGCCGGACCTACGGCGCGAGCCGCACCGATGCCGGGGCGCACGCCCTCTGGCAGGTGGTGAGCTTCCAAACTACGGCCTCGTTTCCGGACTATACCTGGGTGCGGGGTCTTAATTATTATCTTCCTGAAGATATCGTTGTGAAAGAGGCCAAGGAAGTAGATGACAGTTTTCACGCTCGCCGGAGCGCGACTAGCCGGGAATACCGGTACCACGTATGGAACCGGATCGCGCCCTCGCCCTTCTGGCGGCGGTACGCTCATCACTTCCCCCTTGCCCTCGATCTAGTGGTTATGAATGAGGCGGCGGCGGCGTTTGTAGGCGTCCATGACTTTGGGGCCCTCGCCAGCACGAAAGGCACATATGGCCGGACCATCCGGCAGGTCATGGAAGCATCTGTGAAGAGAGCGGACGACGTGGTAGGCTTCCGGTTCGTGGGCAATGCCTTTCTGCCCCAGCAGGTTCGCACGATGGTTGGCACATTGCTGGAGATTGGGAGAGGAAAGAGACCGCCTCAGGATATAAGCCTACTTCTCGAGAGCAGAGACCGCACCCAGGCTGGCGCCACGGCCCCTGCCTGCGGCTTATGTCTGACTAAAGTTAATTACCCCTAACAGGGGTCTTAGAGGGTGTCCCCCTATCTAGAGGAACCGCCCAGTAACGGGGGGCTTAGGGGGTGTCCCCCTATCCAAATAAAACGCCGAAGGCGTACCTTGAACCCTCCTAAAGGGGGTTTGGGGGGGTAGCCCATGAAACAGGAATAACATGATGAAAACATACAGTCCGAAAATAGGTGAGATCGAGCGGCGATGGCACGTGATTGACGCCTCCACCCAGCCCCTGGGCCGGCTGGCCTCCCACGTGGCCACGCTCTTAAGGGGAAAGCATAAGGTAATGTTTACGCCCCATCTTGACACCGGTGACTACGTGATAGTGGTTAACGCCGCTAGAGTGAAGGTGACCGGCAAGAAGCTCACCCAGAAGACCTACTACCACCACTCCATGTACCCCGGCGGCCTCAAGGCTACCAGCTTCTTGAAGCTACAGCAGACCCACCCGGAGCGGGTGATAGAGCACGCCGTTAAGGGCATGCTGCCTCACGGACCTCTGGGGGCTGCCATGCTACGAAAGCTGAAGGTCTATGCGGGGAACACTCACCCCCACAAGGCCCAAGTGGAGGTCCGGGAGAAGAAGCTGCAACCGGCCACTGAGCCTACCCAGACCCAGGAGGAATAAAACTTGAATCAAGTCGCTTATTACTACGCTACAGGCCGGCGCAAGGAAGCTATAGCCCGCGTACGGCTGGTGCCCGGAACCGGCGCAGTGCTGATTAACGGGAAATCTTTGGAGACCGTCTTCCCACGTCTTGACCACCAGAGCATGGTCATGCAGCCGCTTCGGGTTACCCAGACGGCGGGCCAGTTCAACGTCCAGGCCTCTGTGGAGGGTGGCGGCATCACCGGACAGGCGGGGGCGATATCCCTGGGCGTTGCCCGGGCGCTGACCAAGTTCGACGCGACCCTCAAAGCCGGTATGCGTAAGTTCGGCCTTCTTACCCGGGACGCCCGGGTCAAGGAGCGCAAGAAGTACGGCCTCAAGCGGGCACGCAAAGCGCCTCAGTACACCAAGCGTTAAGACTCCGCTTCGGCGAATATGCAAGAGGGGCTCGACATGTCGGGCCCCTTCCGCTTTTCACGTGAGTTCCTGGCGCGCTGAGTGGCACAGCTACTATCGGTTACCTCATCAGAGGCCGCAACGTGTTGTAGAGACGGGCCGGTGGCCCGTCTCACGCCAGCCTACCTCGCAGGTAACCTTTGTCATGAAAAACGGCACGCAAAGCTCCACGCCAGGAGCTGGTCGGGAAGTAGTTGCTTGCAGCGCATAACGACTTTCCGACCAACGGCGGCCAACGGCCGTCCGCTGCCTCGGCTTGTCAGCCCGCCTCACTGCGCTATGCCTCCGTCGCCCTCCCCGTTTGCGATCTCTGACGTTGGCTCGGCGACTATGCTGACTCCTTCTCCGACCGACGGCAACGCGGTCACGACCCGGTCCAGTTGGGCAAGAGCATGCGCCACCACCGCATCGCGTTCGACTCCAGTTGGGAGGAAGAGCAGAAAGGCGTCGGTATCCATCTTCTCACAGAGCCCGCAAAGCTGGCGCACGTCTGCGGCCCGGACCGCGTCCCCGGCACGCTCTAGGGCACCTCCAATAACGTCGAGAAGAGCACGCCAGCTAATAACGGCGAGAATGAGATCGTTGATGCGAAGCTGGCGCTGCTCGGGAGCCGGTGTGACGGACTGCGCGCCCGAGTGTCCTGCCTTCGTTGTGCGCCTGAGCAACTCAGTCCAGAGCGTGTCGAGGCGCTGGTTTGGCTCACTTTCAGACCGTTGCCACCAGCAGCCCACCCGTGACACGGAGTGACGCTAAGTACGTTACGGGTTGAGCTTCGGTAAGGCCAGCCCAAAATTTCGCTTCGAGAACAACGCGGACCCGGCCGTCGGATCCTGTGCCAACGAGATCGGGGCGCGCACCGCCGTCGCCGCTGACTTGAGTCTGGTAGGCGAGGTCGTTCGGACAGTCGAAGCCGAGCTGCCTTGCAAGGGCGGCGAGCGCCGTGCGGGCCTCGTGCGAGCGGCCAAGAATGAAGCCGAGAGCTTCGGTGGCAAGGTTCTCCGGGTGCTCCGCAAAGCGAAGCGCGAGATGGGAGAGCACGGTGTCAGGCAACGCTACCTCCTACAGGTTGTCGGGCTACCGCCCCGGCGCTCACCGGCGCGCGGCACGTGGGCATGGTCAAATCTTCGGGGGTTTGAGGGGACGTTCTGGCGGGGACTCCCGGAAGACCATCGCTCCCTGTCGCTTTCCCACGGCGCGTATCGTGCGCGCCCGATCCCGTAGAGCGTCCAGCAAGGCCAGCTTCTCCGCCACTGGACGCTGCGCCAGAGAGCGCCGCCAGGCGCGCTTGCTTTCCATGATGCGCTGAAGGTCGAAAGTCATGAGTCACCCTGAAGGAATCTTCGCTCGAATGTCCGCCAGCGGCCAACCAGGCCGTGCCGACGCAGGATGCTCTGAAACCTCTCCGCATCGATCGCGGCGGCCTCGATAAACTGAAGCAGGCGGGCGTGGTCCTTGGCCCGCCCGGTTTCGAGGGCAAGGGCCGCGAGGTGTTCCGCCGTGAACACCCTCGCCGGCGTGCCCTCCACATCAAAGGTCACGGCCTCGGCCAGCGCTTCTTCGGCCAGGGGACTGGTGGGCGGCAGAAATTGAACAGGCCATCCGCCCATCACGATGTATTCCCCTTCGACCACCCCGCCACGGGCCGTGAGGTAATCGAAAATGGGGCGCGGGCTGACTATGACCTGACCGGGTTGCTGCCGGAACGTGACGAAGATGTCCACGTCCAGAGTGGCCACGGGCTCAAGGTAGAACGTTGCCCCCACTGCCCCACCGATGCCATACCGGTCCACGACCCCGTCGGCTTCCATCTGATTGATAAGGCTGATGACCTCAGCAATACTCACGGGAAAGCCCTTTCCGATGGCAGAGAGTGCGATGCCCATCCCGCATCCGCCTCGGCGATCCAGCGCTGGCCCGTGACGCACTCGTGAGTCAACGACTTGCGGTAGCAAGGAACTGAAGCGTGATCTCGCGTTGTCGGCGCGGCATAGTTTCACCCAGGCCGGGCGGCCCGTTCCAGGCGGGTCACCCAGTCGTTGAAATGCGGGCACTCCTTTCGGATCGTGTCCAGACCGATCTCCAACACTGCGAGTGTGCCCAGCAACGGTTTCTGGTACTTCGGAATCAGGTCCAGGACGCGCTTTGACGGTGCTG
>JAUYDP010000243.1 GCA_030691805.1 Dehalococcoidia bacterium
TCACAACGGATAACGGATGACAAGAACGGATAACGGATGAACTAGGCCAGGGTTGGTCTGGCCAAAGGCAAGGTCCTTCTTCCATCCGTTTTGTCCGTTTCTCCTTCTAAGACTTGCCCATCCGTTGTGAACGGTTGCCTATCCGTTGTGAATCTGGCACACCCCCCTCGCTCCTTTCCCATCCCTAAACATCTCTCTATCCTGTTAGTAGCCCAGGTTGTACCCTGACACCCGCCTCTAGAGGATGGCCTTCACGCCGTGAAATCCCCCCCGTATCAGCCCCTTTAGCGGGCTTTGGCTTTCTCAGCCCATGGCTTTAGCCCGGGGCGGGCCTGCTCCAGCCTCAAGCTTTTATCGCAGCTACAAGCACCCAGTGGATCGGCTCCCCGCATGGTCTCATCCAGCGTCTTTAGCTCTCCGTCCGGAGATCGTTAAAGCAATCAAACGTCACCTCGAAGGCTCCCAGGTGAAGTTGAGCTTCCCTATTCTAGCATACCGCGCAACTCCTTACATACCTCCTCCGGCTTGAGCGTTGTCAGGGTCTCATGGTGAAGGACTTCCGCATATCGCATGTCGCTGGTGTTTAGCGGAACGGAAGCGAAGCGAGGGACGATTCGGGCGTGAACCCAGAAGGACTCGTCGCCCGGCAGGCCCGAGAAGACGGAAAGGTTAAAATTCCAGAAGCCCTTGCCATCAAAGTAGGCGAAGACTCGACGAAGGCCACGAGCGAAATCCGCCAGTTCCGGACGAGTTAGCTCCACAAGGCTATTGCGGCCTGGAAAGAGCGCCATAAGGTCAGTGAAGCCCAGAGGGGCAAAGCTGGCCAGCCAGTGGACCGTCCCGGTTGACCCAATATAGCGCTCACCGGTCTCCTGTTCTTTCCTTAGAAGGTCTGCCCAGAATATAGAGCCGTTTTCCCGCTGATATCTGACGCCGGCTTCCAGGGCCTCCCGCTGGTAGTTTGTGGGTATATCGCCGGCTATAACCTGGATATGGGGATGAACCAGGCTGCCTCCGGATTGGGGCATGTAGTTCCAGTTAAGGGACCCGTATGCGGCATATTGGCTTTGGACCTGCCGGAAGAACTCTGTGCATGCTTGAAACCCGTTGACTAGAAGCTCCTCGTCGAAGTCCAGAAGGGGGACATAATGCTGGGCGGAGAATATCCCCACCGAGCTGAAGGTGTCATAGGGGAACATGTTTGGGAAGACCAGGGCCTCGCCCACCTTTATGCGTCCTTCAGGGACCAGGTCAGGAGGGAACTTGGGCGTGGACTTCTCAACAACCTCCGGACAAAAGGGGCACCCCATCTGAAGGGAGGCGTCCACCAGGGGAGTAAGGTCTGGCTTCGGGGGCACCCTAACGGGGAAATTTAGGATGCGGGCGGTGCGCCCCGTCAGAGGATCAACGCGTATCTCAGTGGTCTGTGAGCCGTCTTGGTAGTTGCGGTTTGGGTCAAGGAACCGGGTCTTCTGAAGATGCTTATGGAAGTGGATGGGCATTCTCCTCCCTTCACGGCCAGTGCGGCTGCCAACGTACGGCCCGCAGAACGCTATCTTTGTCCAGGTCTCGAAGTTGGACATAACGCGCCCCCATGGCCTCGGCCAGTTGACGGATCAGGCGGGACCCCTTGGGCCGAAACCCGGTCGGGTCTTTCAGGAAGTTCTCCGAGTCCAGGATGATGCTCTCGATGCTGTCCTCCCGGATCATTCGCGCCACGTCCAGGGCCTCTACCATAGGGTCCTGGTTTCCTACCGCCACATTACCGTGGCCATCGGTCATCAGTATCATCAAGGTGGAAAGGTCCGGGTGGCGCAGCTTTTCCCGCTTGGCCACCTCGTAAGCCATTAAAAGGCCGGCGGACAACGGCGTGGTTCCCCCCACCGCCAGGTGTTTTAGTTTGTCCTTGGCCTTCTCCACACTGGGGGTAGGGTCCAGCACCATCTGCGCCTTACGGGCGCTGAAGGTGATCATCCCAACCTTATCCCGGCGCTGGTAGGCATCGGAAAGAAGAGAGAGCACCGCCCCCTTGGCAGCGCTCATGCGCTGGCCAACCCCCATGGAACCACTGGCATCCACCACGAAGAGAAGCAGGTTGCCCACCTTGCGACGGCGGACCTTGGTGTGCAGGTCCTCCATGCGGATCTGAAGGAGGTCGCCCGTTGCGCCACGCTCCTTTTGTTTGGGGGCCGCCGCCCTGATAGTAGCGTCCAGCGCGATATCCCTGGGCTCAACGGCCAGGCGGCTGCCCACGTAACGCCCGCGCTCCCGTTTGGATTTGGTCTCGCTACGCTTGCCTCTTGATTCTCGCGGCTTTCGGTCCTTAGGAAGCTCAATCTCTATCGGCTCAAAGGTCTGGCCGAACGGCGCGACGGACCCTTGCGTCTCGTAAGGCTTAACGGGGGCATAGCCCTGCTCCTGCTGGCTTACCGGACCGGGAGGCTGCGCACTGCCAAATTGCTGGTCTGGAGCGGAGCCATCCTCCTGAGCGCCGGATTCCTGCTCCGAGGGCTCGCCGGGCTGAGGCTCTCCTTGCCCTTCTGTGTCTTCCTCACCGCTGGTCGAGTCAGGGAGGCTCCTTTTGAGAGAAATGCCGCTGGAGGATGGAGTCAACCTGATGCGGCTGGAAGGAGGACTCATCGAGGGGACGGCGTTTGATCCGGTGGGCCAGTGCCAGGATGGCCGCCTCTCGGACATCCTCGATGGAAGGAGAGGTCCGTCCGTTAAAGGCAGCGGCTGCCAGGGCGGTTTTGACGATGATGATCTCGGCCCGGTGGCCGTCCACCTGCATCTGGATGGCCAGCTCGGCGGCAACTTCTAGCAGGGCATCATCGGGCGTCAACTTAGGTAAAAGGGCTCGAGCCTGCTGAATGGCGCTGCGTAGCCGGTCCTGTTCCGCCTTCCAGCAGGAGAGAAAGTCCTCTGGGTCGGCCTGGAAGTCCATACTGCGCCGCACGATCTCCATCCTACGCTGAGCGGCGTGCTCCGCCTGGATATCTACGCAAAGTCCGAAGCGGTCTAGAAGCTGGGGCCGAAGATCGCCCTCCTCCGGGTTCATGGTGCCGACCAGGATGAAGCGGGAAGGATGGGTGAAGGTCACTCCCTCCCTTTCCACGACGTTCAACCCGGTTACCGCAACGTCCAGGAGGATGTCCACGATATGGTCGTCCAGCAGGTTGACCTCATCCACGTATAGGATTGCCCGGTGCGTGGCGGCCAGAATGCCTGGCTCGAAACGGCGCTGGCCGGTCTTTATGGCAGTCTCTATATCAATGGAGCCTACAACCCTGTCCTCCGAGGCGTTAAGGGGCAGGTCAACCACGTGGGTGGGCTCTTCGACCAGTTCAAAGGATTCTCCATTCTCCTGCCTGGAATGGCACTCCGGGCATAGGCCCTCTTTCTGGGACGGGTAGCAATGGAAGCGGCAGCCACTGATAGTGAACCTGGCCGGTAAAATCTCCGCCACCGCCCGTACGGCTGTGGACTTGCCCGTCCCCTTCTCTCCCCGGATGAGCACCCCGCTGATAGATGGGTCCACCGCGTTATAAAGAAGCGCATTCTTCATGTGGTCCTGCCCGACCAGGGCGGAGAAGGGGAACATCCTTCGCATAACTACACGTCCAAGTTCTTCACGCTCTTAGCGTGGGCTTGAATAAACGCCTTGCGGGGCGGCACCGCATCGCCCATAAGCATATCGAATATCTCGTCGGCTTTCAAGGCATCTTCTACGATCACCCTTAAGAGCGTACGATTCTGCGGGTTCATGGTGGTCTCCCACAACTGCTCTGGGTTCATCTCGCCAAGGCCCTTATAGCGCTGGATGTTTACGTTCTTTTCCTTTTTCAGACCAGCTAGAGTCACCTCCTTGTCCTTCTCCGAATATACCCAGTGGACATCCTTGCCATGCTGGATTCGGTAGAGGGGCGGCTGGGCGATATATATGTGCTCATGGGTGAAGAGGGGCTCGAGATGCCGGAAAAAGAAGGTGAGCAAGAGGGTGCGAATATGGGAGCCGTCAATATCGGCATCGGTCATTATAACCACGCGATGGTAACGAAGCTTGGAGATGTCGAACCTTTCGCCGATGCCGGTCCCCACTGCGGTGATGATGGCCCGGATCTCCTCGTGCCCGAAGATCTTATCCTCCCGGGCCTTCTCGACGTTGAGGATCTTGCCTCTTAATGGAAGGATGGCCTGGAACCGGCGGTCGCGCCCTTGTTTGGCCGAGCCTCCTGCGGAATCCCCTTCTACTAAGAAGAGCTCGCAGGCGGCGGGGTCCTTTTCTGAGCAATCGGCCAGTTTGCCCGGGAGGGTCAACCCCTCCAGCACCCCTTTACGGATGACCAGGTCCCTGGCCTTGCGGGCGGCCTCCCGGGCCCGAGAGGAGATGAGGCACTTCTCGAGGATCTTCCTTGCGTCAGAGGGGTTCTCTTCCAGATAATGGGCCAGTTCCTCCGT
This sequence comes from Dehalococcoidia bacterium, assembly GCA_030691805.1. Classification (GTDB taxonomy): domain Bacteria; phylum Chloroflexota; class Dehalococcoidia; order JAUYDP01; family JAUYDP01; genus JAUYDP01. Next base: position 4,459 of record JAUYDP010000243.1, read on the forward strand.
GGTGGCGGACTCCACCTGGGGCTTGACCTCCGCGTTCCCCAGCTTAGCCTTGGTCTGGCCCTCGAACTGGGGGTCTGAGAGCTTCACGCTGATGATCGCGGTCAACCCCTCGCGCACATCCTCGCCCGAAAGATTAGCGTCATCTTCTTTCAAGAACTTGTTCTTGCGGGCGTAATCGTTCATTACCCTGGTAAGGGCCGCACGGAAACCTGTCAGATGGGTCCCGCCGTCAACGGTGTTTATGTTGTTGGCGAAAGCATAGACGGACTCGGCGAACCCATTGTTATATTGTAAAGCCACTTCGACCAGATTCCCGTTGGTGGAGCGCTCGAAGTAGAATACCTTGGGGTGCAGAGACCCTCGGGATAGGTTCAGGTGACGGACGAAACTCTCGATGCCTCCTTCAAAGTAAAAGGAAAGCTCCTGGTCCGCCGGTTTGTAGCGGAAGTTGATCTTCAGCTTTTTGGTCAGGTAGGCGGTCTCTCGGAAGCGCTGGGCCAGCATATCGAAGTCCCAATGGACCTCGTTGAAGATATCTTCGTCGGCGACGAAGGTAGTTGTGGTTCCAGTCCGTCCGTCCTCCACCTTTCCCACCTCTTCGACCGGACCGGTGGGAAGGCCACGGCGGTACTCTTGCCGGTACAGGTGGCCGTCCCTCCTTACCTCAACTGCCATCCAGGAGGAAAGGGCGTTGACGACCGATGCGCCTACTCCATGGAGGCCACCGCTCACCTTGTAGGCGCCCGTTCCGAACTTACCCCCGGCGTGGAGAGTGGTCATTATGACCTCCAGCGCGGACTTGCCGACTTTGGGATGGGTATCCACTGGAATCCCCCGTCCGTCGTCTTCTACGGTTACGCTGGAGTCCTCCTCAATAGTTATCTTGATCCAGGAACAGGTCCCGGCCAGGGCCTCGTCCACGGAATTATCAACGATCTCGTAGACCAGGTGGTGAAGGCCCCTGGTGTCTGTAGAGCCGATGTACATGCTGGGCCGGCGCCGAACGGCCTCCAGGCCCTCCAGGACCTGAATATCCTGAGCAGTGTAATCAGACCTCTCCAAATCGGCCATCATCCCCCTTTCGTGTGTTCAATAAGATCAAGGAGCGAAACGCTGCGACCCCGAAGTGCGGCCGGGGACTACGTCCAAGAACGATGAGATAGAGCAGAGAAGAGAACTGCGCAGTGTGCCGGCTGGGCGAGTAAATAACAGTGATGCCTGCTCTCTTTTCCCAGTATCCTATCTATTGTATCACATTCGGAGGGGTTGACACTAGGGCACAAAGATGCAAAACTTACGGTGGCAATCCGGCCTTTTTACTATTGCATTTCGCATCTTGAGACTGTTGAACAACACCTGGTCCCGTAGTCGGCATCGTCCCTGACCCCGACCGTCGGCATCGGGGCCTGTCCTGAACGAAGTGAAGGGACGATGCCGACTACGGAAGTAATTCAACAGGCTCATCTTGCCTCTGGGTTCGTTGGGGCACCCCCAACTGGGTTTTCTTGATCATAAATCGGAGGTTAATTCCGTGGAAGAAGAATGGAAGAGTAAGTTAGAAGAGCTAGCGAGCCGACGGCAACGCATTCAGGAGATGGGTGGGGCAGCGGCGGTGGAGGCCCAGCACAAGGAAGGCAAGTTGACTGCCCGTGAGAGGGTGGAATACTTCTTCGATGAAGGTACCTTCACGGAGATCGGAGCCTTCGTCAAGAACCGGACTACGGACTTCGGAATGGACAAGAAGGAGATAGCCGCCGAAGGGGTTGTTACCGGATACGGCCGGGTAAACGGCCGTCTGGTAATGACGGCCGCCGAAGACTATACCAGCATGGCCGGCACCTTCGGCGAATATCACGCCAAAAAATTCTCCAAGGCCATAGACATGGCTAAGGATATGCGAATTCCCTTTATCAGCATGAATGACTCGGGGGGCGCGCGTCTTCAGGAGGGGATAGATACCCTACAGGGCTATGCCTGGCTCTTCCAGTCTCAGATCCTGGCCTCCGGGATAATACCCCAAATGTCTTTGCTCCTGGGGCCTTGCCTGGGAGGCCAGGCCTACCACCCGGTCATGCAGGACTTCGTAATCCAGTGCCGCAAGACGGGCTTCATGGGCATCGCCGGTCCTGCTTTCGTGAAGACCCAGACCGGCGAAGATATTGACCTGGCCTCCCTCTGCGGCTGGAAGGCCCATGCCGTCAAGTCTGGACAGACCCACATCGTGGCAGAGGACGATAAAGATGCCCTGGGCAAGGCCAAGGAGCTTCTCTCCTTCTTGCCCCAGAACAACACGGAGAGGCCGCCGCGCATCGCCACGGGCGATGACGCGGAGAGACGGGATCCGGAGCTCTACAAGCTGGTCCCCCCCGGCCAGTCCGTCGCATTTGATATGCACAAGGTAATCGAGCGACTGGTAGATAACGGTTATTTCTTCGAGTTGCTCAAGGACTTCGCCAAGAATATGATCATCGGCTTCGCCCGTATGGCTGGCCGGCCGATCGGCGTGGTGGCCAACCAGCCCAACTGGGCGGGGGGAGTGATAGATTGCGACGCCGCCGATAAAGCGGCCCGCTTCATCCGCTTCTGTGATCTGTTCAACATCCCCCTGGTCAACCTGCACGACGTGCCAGGATATATGATCGGCTCCCGGGAGGACTGGAAAGGCATCCTGCGCCACGGGTCCAAGATGCTCTTCGCCTTCATTGACGCCACCGTGCCCAAGGTCTCGGTTATCCTGCGCAAGTCCTACGCCGGGGCCTATCTGGGCATGTGTGACAAGGACACCGGCGCTGACTTCGTCTTCGCCTGGCCCATCGCCAGGGTCACCATTGTGGGCGCCGAGTCGGCCGCCAGCGTCATCTTCGCCCGGGAGATACGCACCGCCGAGAACCCAGACGAGGCCCGGGCTGCCAGGATACAAGAATACCGAGACCGCTTCGAGAACCCCTATAAAGCGGCCGAGCGTGGCTACGTGGACGACGTGATAGACCCGGCCGACACCCGGCGGATAATCAACCGGGCGCTGGACGTGCTGGAAAATAAGACGGTGACCAGGCCATGGCGAAAGTACTCGAATATCACGCTCTAGGAGGTATGCCGTAGAGCACCGATATAAAAGAGTAGCGATCATAAAAAGAGCAGCGATCATAAAAAGAGCAGCGATACAAAAAAGTTGTACCGTCACCCGTGCCCGATAATGTCATTCTGAGCGCAGCGAAGAATCTCGCGCACTACGAAAACAGGCTTATAACCTCGGCAACGCTGAGATTCTTCGCCTCCGCTATACCAGGGAGCCGAAGTATGGTGGGCAACCCCGCTCCGGCTCAGAATGACATCGCAAACCTTCTTTAAGACATGATTTTTTAGAGAGGACGATACGATGGCCATAGAAAATGTAGAAGCCCCAATGGTCGGGAAAATCCTTCGCGTGGAGGTTGCCGCCGGCAACCAGATTGCTGAGGGCGACCCCATCTGCGTGATAGAGTCCATGAAGATGGAGAACTTCATCTTTGCCCCGGTGTCCGGGACTATAAAGGAGCTCAAGGTCGCCCCCCATCAGGTCGTACAGGCCTATGACGTGGTGGCCGTCATCGAATACTAGGAGACACGCTATGATCAACCTTGAGCTAACTGAAGAACAGAGGATGGTCCGGGATATGGTGCGGGACTTCGCTGCCAAGGAGGTGCAGCCTCATATCGCCGAGTACGACGAGAAGGGCGAGTACGATGCCGACCTATCTGGGAAGATGGCAGGGCTGGGCCTCCTGGGCGGGCCCATCCCAGAGAAGTACGGGGGCGCCGGGCTGGACTACATCTCCTGGGGCCTCACCTGCGACGAGCTAGAATATGTGGACACCTCGGCTCGGACCATCGTCTCCGTCCACGTGGGCCTTATCGCCCTGACGGTGCTCTCCTGGGGAAGCGAGGAACAGAAGCAGCGCTTCGTGGTCCCCATGGCCACGGGCGAAAAGCTGGGCTGCTTCGGTCTTACCGAGCCGGGATCCGGCTCCGATGTAGCTGGAATGCAGTCCACCGCCGTCCGCAAGGATGGGGCTTATGTGCTGAATGGCGAGAAGATGTGGATCTCCCTGGCCGACCTGGCTCATGTGGCGCTCTACTTCGCCTATACCGACAAGGAGAAAAAGGCCCGCGGCATCTCCGCCTTCCTGGTGGAGCGGGGCACGACGGGCTTCTCCACCGCCTCCATCCACGGCAAGATGGGGGTCCGGGCCGGCAACACCGGAAGCATCGCCCTGATGGACTGTCCGGTGCCACCGGAGAACCTCCTGGGGCAGGAGGGCGAGGGCTTTACCATCGCTATGTTCGCCCTGGACCAGGGTAGGTTCGGTGTGGCGGCTGGGGCCGCCGGCCTTATCCGGGCCTGTCTGGACACCAGCGTGAAATACGCCAACGAGCGCATGGCCTTCGGCCAGCGCATCGGGGAGTTCCAACTGGTCAAGAAGATGATCGCCGATATGGCCGTTTCTGCCGATGTATCCCGCCTGCTCTACTACCAGGCCGGAGCGCTCA
>JAUYDP010000424.1 GCA_030691805.1 Dehalococcoidia bacterium
GAGCTGTACCGTGCGCAGAACCAGCAGGCCCTGGCCCGTTTGGACGGCCGGCAAGGATGCCCCGGCGTGGCGGGTATCGGGCACCAGAAGCACCCGTCCCGGCTCTCCCTCTACCGGAGACAGGATAGGCTCACAGGCCAAAATCTTGACCAGGCGGCCCTTCCAGGTAGTGTAGGCCCCCGGCCAGGGCTGAAAGGCCCTCACCTGCCTCCAGAGCTCTACCGCCGGCCGGCTCCAATCAATCCGGCCATCCTCCTTCTTTATGATGTGGGTATAGGTTGCCTGGCTATGGTCCTGGGGTTGAGGCTTTATCTCGTCCCTTGCCCACCGCGGGACCGTCTCCAGCAATAGCTCCGACCCTAACTGGGCTAACTTCAAGCTAAGGGTCTCCCCTGTATCTTCCAGCGAGATGGGCATGCTTTTCTGGGCCAGCACCGGCCCCGTGTCCATGGATTCATCCAGGATAAATAAAGTGACGCCGGTCTCTTCGTCCCCAGTCAGGATCGGGGCGATTATCGGAGAGGGACCCCTATACTTGGGCAGAAGGGAAGGGTGCAAGTTCAGGCAAGCCAGCGGGGGGATCGCCAGGATCTCCGGGGGGATCAGCCTGCCGTAGGCGGCCAGGACGACCAAGTCCGGGCGCAATTGCCTGACTCTCTCGACCTCTTCCGGGGTCCTTAGCGTCACCGGCTGGTATGCGGGCAGCCCCAGCCGGATGGCCGCCTCCTTCACCGGCGGAGGCGTCGGCTTGCGCCCCCGCCCGGCGGGCTTATCCGCCCGGGTATAGACATCGATGATCTCATAGTCGGCCCTTACCAGGGCTTCCAGGATAGTTACGGAAAGCTGGGAAGTACCCATGAAGATAATGCGCATGGCGCTCCTTGTTAGGGTTCAGGTTTAGGGTACATGGTCCAGGAACCGCACCCAGGGGGCCCACAGCGGGATGGTCAAGAGTCTGTACACTTCCTATTGCTCTCTAAAGGCAACAACCACGGGGCAGAGGTAATTGCCGACTCTGCATACGGCCCAAAGACCCGGCATGGGGTGATGCGGGGAGCCTGACCACAACACTGGGTGGCAGACACGCGGATGTTGCTGGCGCAGACCCGCCCCGGGCTAAAGCCATGGGCTGAGGAGCCAAAGCCCACTAAAGGGGCTACCGGTTGGTTCCAGACGATAGTTTGGTCTTACCGACCTCCTCTTCCTCGCTCAACCGCTCCAAAACCGGGATTGTGGTGCGGAGGGCATGGTGTTCCCTTTGCGACTTCACGTACTGCACGACCCTGTCCAGTTGCTTGCTGTCTAGCGATATGACCCCGTAGCCGGACTGCCACGCAAAAACGACAGATGGCGCCAGTTCATGATTCACGAAATGAGAGCTACTACCCTTCAGTTGCCTGATAAATTCAGAGAGGGCGATGCTTGGGGGTATAGACACGGCAAGATGGATATGCTCTTCGATCCCACCAATCGCATGTACTATAGCGCCCAATCGCGCAACATTCGCGGCGATCTGCTCGTGCAAAGAGGCGGAAATACTATCCTGGATTAGGGGCAGCCGGCCCTTGGTGCACCAGGCTATGTGATAGAACAGCCGCCAATAAGGCACGGTTGTTTCACCTCCTTCTCCTGCCGGGCCAGCCCGTGGGTTGCCTGAGCTCCAAGCCCGCACCCTTATGAAGCCAGTTTCGTTGGCATCCCAACTGAACAGCCCCTTTAGCGGGCTTCGGCTACTCAGCCCATGGCTTTAGCCCGGGGCGGGTCTGCGCCAGCTTCAAGCTCCTTCTGGCAGCCGCACGCCCTGACAGTTCCCTTCCGTAAGATCCCACGCGGCGTCTTTAGCCGTCCATGCTGAGATCAGTAAGATTCTGCTAGCCCTGTAGATTCCTTAGCAATTAACCTAAGACCCCAGGGCTTCCCAGTTCAGCCTCAAAATCGACCGGCCAAGCTCCTCCTGCGTTGTCGTGGCGTTGCCCAGCTTGCGCACTACAAGTCCAGCGGCGTGGTTGGCGAGAGTAACCGCTTGGGCCATGCTGGCCCCAGCGCAGAGCGCCAGGGTCGCCACCGCGATTACCGTGTCCCCTGCGCCGGTCACGTCGAAGACCTCGCTACGATTGGCCGCCGGAACGTGTAGGTGCGAGCCATCCCGCTGGAACAGCGACATGCCGTCTCCACCCCGCGTGATCAGGACCGCTGCGGCGTCCAGCCTCTTGACCAGGCTCCGTCCGGCCCGTTTTACGGAGGCTTCATCTGGCAAAGTGCGGCCCAGTACTGCCTCGGCCTCATGCAGATTGGACTTGACCAGGGTGAAGCCCTTGAACTTGAAAAGGTTGCCCTGGGAATCAACGGTGATGGTTTTGCCGCTGGCCAGCCGGGCGGCGGCCAGCACTACTTCGGGGCAGACCACGCCGCCCTTATAGTCCGATAGAAGAATAGCATCCGACACTGGAGCGGCATCCTTAATAAAGGAAGTTAGCTGTCCAATAAGGCCACCGTTCATAGCCGCCTGGTCCTGCCGGTCTACCCGAACCACCTGCTGAGGGAAGACCAGACTGGCCTCCGCTACCACCCTGGTCTTGACGGTGGTGCAACGGGAGCTGCACTCTATTACCCCCCCACAGTCAATGCCCTTTTCCTCCAACTGGCGCCTCAACACGCGGCCCGGCTGGTCGCCGCCCACCACTCCGACCATGATGGCCTGGCCTCCCAGGGCCTGGATATTCAAAGCGGGGTTAGCGGCTGCTCCGGGAAGGGTAAACTGCTCCTGGAATTCCAGCACAGGGACCGGCGCCTCCCGGCTCAGCCGCCTGGCTTTGCCGACGATGTACTCGTCCAGGCAGAGGTCCCCTATCACCAGGATGCGTCTTCCGCTAAAGCTGGGGATGATGTCCAGTAGCTCGTTCATCTAATCCGGCTCGCCGCTATGTATATACCGATGGCTACTGCCACCAGGCCGAAGGGGTCCACAAAGGCCCTCATAAGACCGGTCACGGCCAGCGACGGCGCGGCGAAGAGGGCCAGAATGGCCGTACGGCTGACCAAATAGGCCAGGAAAACCCCCACGGCCGCCACAACTTGCAGGCCTCTCCCTCTCTTGCGATTAACCGAGAGGCTGACCGTTTCCCCCATTACGTAGCCCACGCCCAGGGCGATGAAGAAGGAAAGGTAGCCGCCCAGGAAGGGAAAGCCCCGGAGAAAGATCCAAGCCACGCCCAGCGCCAGCCCCAGTCCCAGGGCTGTCCCTATTGCCTTGGCATATTGGAGTGACGAGACCTCGAAGGTCGGGAGCCTCCGGAGATTAGCGCACTCCCGGCAACGGTGGCCTACCGGCGTTTCGATCATACATAACGTGCAGATGGGCTTTCCGCACTTGCTGCACCGGACCTTGGTCGGTGTCATGGGATGGTTGGCGCAGGTCAGGCTTTCTGCCATACCCTCGACCTCAAGACCAGAAAGGCAAAATGGGGCAGGCGCAACATCCGGCGCCAGCGCCAGGGCTGGATGGCCAGCCGGAAGAGCCATTCCAGGCCTAGATTCCGCATCCAGGCCGGGGCGCGCCTTACCTTCCCGCTAACGAAGTCCAGGGAACCGCCCACACCAACACAAACTGGCACTCCCAGTTTGTGTAGATTGCGCTGTATCCAAAAGTCCTGGGCCGGCGCCCCGAAGGCCACCAACAGAACATCCGGGGAAGCGGCCCGAATTTTGACCACTATGTCAAGGTCATCGTCGACGCGAGGCGAGCCTGCGTAGGTCCCAGCAATCCGGAGGCCGGGATGGCGAGACAATAGCGCCCTGGCGGCCCTGGCGGCGACTCCGGGGCCAGCTCCCAGCAGGTAGAGGCTATAGCCCCGGCCGGCGGCTAGCCCGGCCAGCCTCTCCACCAGATCGGAGCCTGCCACCCTCTCGCGCAACGGCCGTCCCAGGACCCTGGACGCCCATAGCAGGCCCACCCCATCGGGAAGGGCCAGGTCGGCGCCGTTCAGGACTCGACGGAAGTCCCTGTCTCGTTGAGCCATGACCACGAATTCGGGGTTTATCGTCACTACCTGATGTGCCTTTCCATCGCTTATAAGGCCCTCGATGCGCTGCAAGGCCTCGCTCTCGGTGATGTTATCAACCCTGATCCCCAGAATGCTTATCTCCTTATTCATATCCTATCAAGTAGCAATTTCCTGGACAGTCGAGGCCGTCTCTTCCAGGTGCAGCCTGACGGCGGCAAAGACCTCATCCACCGCTATGGCTTCCATACATTCCAGATTTCTCCTCCGGCATTCGGGGGTGTCCTGGAGGTCGTAGCAGGGGGAACAGGAGGTCTGTTTTCGGAGGACCGTGGCCCTGCCAGAATAGGGTCCTGAGATGGCCGGGTCGGTAGGACCGAAAAGGGCCACCACCGGCACTCCCACGGCGCAGGCCAGGTGCAACGGGGCAGAGTCACCTGCCACCAGAAGGCGGCAGCGGGTCAGTATGTACGCCAGCTCCTGTATGGACGTCTTCCCAGCCAGAACCACCGGCCTCGTGTTCATCCGCTGCGTCACCTCGCGTACCAACGGCCCCTCTGAAGCCACGCCGCTTATTATGACCCGGACGCCTAACTCCTTTTCCAGGCGGTCCGCCAGGCCGGCCCAACTCGGCGCCGGCCACCGCTTAGCGGCGCCGTTGGCAGAACCGGGATGAATGGCCACCAGCAGGTCGCGGGGTGCAATGCCCTCCCTTTCCAGTAGAAGGTCCGCACTCTCCCTGGCAGCCCCCGGGACCTGGGTTTGAAGAGGCTCCGCCCCCTCCAAGGCCCCAGCGGCTCTCGCCAGGGCCAGGTTGTATTCCACCTCGTGCTGCCGTTTTTCGTAGCGCCGCCCCGGAATGGGGAGGCTAAAAAGGAATGGGCATCCCTCTCCCCGATAGCCAATCCGCCGGCGCGCGCCGCTCAAAAAGGCCAGTATCCCCGCGTATAGCCCGTAGAAACTGATTGCCAGGTCGTATCTTTCCTGACGCAGAAGCCGGACCAGGCTCCAAAGGTCGCGGTAATGGGCAAGGTTAAGCATGTCCCCCGATGGGCGAAGCTTATTGAGGTCGAAGCTCAACACCCGG
>JAUYDP010000109.1 GCA_030691805.1 Dehalococcoidia bacterium
GTCCCAGGAAGTAGCGCGGGGAGACCCTCCTGCACAGATAGACCTCCATCCACTCCTCCGCGGCGGTCACACCAACGGGTAGTGGCGTGGCCAGGGCCAGACGCGGATGTGGACTGAATCCCTCGGAGAAGGCCAGTGGCAGCTTTGCCCGCCGTAATACCCGCTCCCAGAGGCGCATCAGGTCCAGGTGAGAGATGTACTTGACCTCGGGACCCCGGCTGAAGGTGATGCGAAGCCGCTGAAGCTCCTGAGGAGGCCGGCCAGGGGTCCGCGGGCGGCGGTAGTCAACCGGCCCGGCCTTACGATACGAGGTCAAGGTTTCTGTCCAGCATCAAGTTCTACAAGCCAAGTGCCCCGGCTTGGAGGCCAGCGAAGCTTAACGAGATGGGCGGGCGTGGCGGCTGGGGAGCGTTTCCCCCAACCCACCCCCGGCGGACAGGGACGTCCGCCACTACGTCTGGGGGATGACCCCTCCCCGTGTGAGAACGGGAGCCGTCCCCGTCGTCCCCCTCTCCGAGGTCGGAGAGGGGGCTAGGGGGTGAGGTCTGGGGCCCTGAACCCTTGACCCTTGACCCTTGACCCTTACGTACGGCGTCCATTCTTCTCCACCTCGCATCCCTCAGGCAGGGCTTGAAAGCCGCACGCGGCGCAGCTATCTGTACGGCAGTCGGCGGTGATTTGGCCGCGGAGGCTACGCTGCCACTCCCGGCGTAAGAACACCTGGCTCACGCCGGGATCTATGTGAGACCAGGGAAGAACCTCGTCTGCTAAGCGCTCCCGGTGAGCATAGAACCCCGGCTCCAGCCCGCACTCGGAGAGCGCCTGCATCCACAGGTCGAAATGGAAGTGCTCGGTCCAGGCATCGAAGGCGCATCCCAGCTCCCAGGCGCGCCGGACGGCCTGGCCCAGGCGCCGGTCGCCCCTGGAAAGGACCCCTTCCAGCAGGCTGGTCTCCGGGGCGTGCCATGAGAAGTGCACCCCCGTCCGCCGCAGCCCCTGTTGGAGCAGCCTTATCTTCGCCTCCAGCGATTCCTGGCCGGCCTGGGGCACCCACTGGAATGGGGTGTGTGCCTTGGGGATGAAGCAGGCCACGTTCAGCCGGAGACCCACCTGGCGCCCGGTGGTCTGGCGTCCCACCTCCTGGATCCGCCGGGCCAGCCGGAAGATCCCCTCCACGTCACCTTCCGTCTCACCGGGCAGGCCAATCATAAAATACAACTTGAGGCCCCGCCAACCCCGGGTGAAGGCCACCTGGGCCGCCCGGACGAGGTCCTCCTCAGTGGCCGTCTTATTGATGCCATCCCGAAGTCGCTGGCTCCCCGCCTCCGGAGCAAACGTAAGTCCGGTGCGCTTACCGGTCTGTAATAGGTCCGCCAGGCCAATGGAGAAGCTATCCATCCGCAGGCTGGGCAGCGACACTGACAGCCTGTCCTTCTGGTGCCCTGCCAGAAGCCCGGCCACCACCGGCTCGATGCACGAGTAATCGCTGGAGGAAAGAGAGAGCAAGGATAGCTCTCCATACCCGGTGTTCTGGAGGATCTTATCGGCGGCGTCCATCACCTCCTCCAACGGGCGCTCCCGGGGCGGCCGGTATACTACCCCCGCCTGGCAGAAGCGACAGCCGCGGGTACACCCCCGCTGCACCTCTATGGCCGCCCGGTCGTGGATTATCTCCATGAAGGGAACGACGGGCCGCACCGGCGGCGGGGGAAGCTTTCTCACCCAGCGGCGTGTAATCCGGGCCGGGGCCTCGGGCGCCACCGGCCGGATGGCCTTCACCGTACCGTCCGAGTGATAAGTTGCTTCGTACAAGGACGGCACATAGATTCCCGGGATACCTGCCGCCTGTTTGAGGAAGTCCTTCCGTGTCCTTCTCGCCCCAGCCTTCCAGGTCCTGTAACATTCGAGCAACTCCAGTATCACCTCTTCCCCTTCCCCAACAACCAAGAGGTCGAAGAAATCGGCTACAGGCTCGGGGTTCATCGTACACGTACCCCCCCCGACGACTAACGGGTCCTCTTCCCTTCGCTCGGAAGCAAGAAGTGGGATGCCGGCCAGGTCCAGGGTCTTGAGAACGTTGGTGTACGTCAGCTCGTATCCAAGGGAGAACCCGATGATATCGAACTGGAATAGGGGACGCCTGGACTCCAGGCTATAGAGAGGCAGGCCCGCCTGCCTCAATGCAGCCTCCATGTCCGGCCACGGCGTATAGGCCCGCTCGGCGAGGATATAAGGCTGATCGTTCAGAAGCTCGTAGAGGATAGCCAGGCCCAGGTTAGACATGCCAACTTCGTAGAGGTCTGGGAAGACCAAGGCCAGGTGAACAGGCACTGATTGCCAGTCCTTGACCACGCTGTTCCACTCCCCGCCGGAATAGCGGGCTGGCCGGGCTACACGTGGCAGGATGCGATCCAATGCCACCTGGCTTACAGGCTGGGCTTGCTTCATATTAACCAATTGGCCTTTCAGGTTGCCTGGCTTATAGGCCGATTTTTCTTCATCCTGATTAAAATTCGATCTTCTTTTGCCTGATGATTATGCTTTCTAGTATGCCCAATGACAACAGGACCGTGAGGAGGGAGCTACCCCCGTAGCTAATTAAGGGTAGGGGCACACCGGTGACGGGCAGCAGGCGAATGTTGACCCCGATATTCAGGAAGACCTGAAAGAGGAGCATGGAGACTATCCCCACGGCCAGGAGGCGCCCGAAGACGTCCCTGGCCAAAGTGGCTGCC
>JAUYDP010000144.1 GCA_030691805.1 Dehalococcoidia bacterium
ACTCTACGAGGAATGGAGGCGCATCTTTGGGATCGTGTACGGGCAGGAGCCGGTGAAGGCGCAGCGCGATGCTCAGGCGCTGGCGCGGCTCTACCACGTTACGGGGTCTACGGACCTGAAACCGCTCCTTTTCGCGGTGCATACGTACTATGCCCTGTTCATGAAGCTACTAGCAGCAGAACTCCTTTCCTTGCAGCAGGGCGCACTCTTGGCATCCATCGCGGAGCAGCTTCCGGCGCTGAGCGGAGAGCTACTGAGGAGCCGTTTGGAGGAACTAGAGAGGGGGACCTGGTTCGAAGCCCAGGGCATCCGCAACTTCTTGGAGGCAGATTTCTTTGGGTGGTACTTGTCGGCTTGGAATCTGGACATAGAGGTAGCTATCCGCAGCGTGGCCAAGGCCCTGGCGGAATACGAGCCGGCGACCGGCACCCTGGCTCCAGAGGCCACCCGAGACCTCCTGAAAAAGCTCTATCAGTACTTGGTGCCAAAAGAGTTGCGCCACGACCTGGGCGAATACTATACGCCGGACTGGCTGGCGGAGCTGGTGCTGAACGAGGTAGGGTACGGTGGTAACCCGGAGGAGCGGCTGCTCGACCCGGCCTGTGGGTCGGGGACGTTCCTGGTGCTAGCCATAAGGCGGGTTCTTGACTTTGCCCAAGACTCCCTTGCCTGGCGCGACCGTGAGCGGGAGCTTGTGGGGCGAATCCTGGAGAACGTGGTGGGCTTCGACCTGAACCCCCTGGCTGTGATCGCCGCCCGCACGAACTACCTCCTGGCCCTGGGCCCCTTGGCGCGCCATCTGGCGGGAAAGGACCTGCCGGTCTATCTCTGCGACTCCATTCTGACGCCCCAAAGTCAGCGGACTCAGCAGCGCCCCGTGGAGCACCAGAAGGACATCCCCGTACCTTCAGCTCAGAAAGAGTTCTGGATTCCCGAAGAACTGATTGACAAGGGCCAGGTGGACGCGCTTTGTCATCTGTTAGAGCAGTGCGTGGCTGGCAGTTATCAGAGGGCGGAGTTCTTGGCCCGAGGGCAGCGGGAGTTGAAGTGGGAAGACCCGCTTACTGTTCGCTCTCTTGGGGAGCTTTACGAGAAGGTGCGGCGGCTGGAAGGGGAAGGGCGCAACGGCCTGTGGGCCCGCCTTATTAAGAACGCGTTTGCGCCCGTCTTCCGCGCGGCTGTCCCGTTCGACTATGTGGCCGGCAATCCCCCCTGGGTGAACTGGGAGAGCTTGGCGGATGAGTATCGGGAGGCCACGAAGGGGCTATGGGAAACCTATGGCCTCTTCTCCCTGAAGGGCCACGCTGCGCGCCTCGGCGGGGGCAAGAAGGACGTCGCCATGCTCATGGTCTACGCCGCCCTGGACAACTATTTGAAGGACGGCGGCAAGCTGGGCTTCGTGATAACTCAAACCGTGTTTAAGACCAAGGGTGCGGGGGATGGGTTTCGCCGCTTCCGGCTGGGGCAAGAAGGCGCTCACCTGAAGGTGCTCTCGGCGCACGACTTGGTGGAGCTCCAGCCGTTTGAGGGGGCGAGCAACAGTACGGCAGCGGTGGTTCTCGAAAAGGGACTGCCGACGGAATATCCTATCCGGTACACCCTGTGGAGGAAGGCAAAGCCTGGCCGGATAGCGGTAGACCTCTCGCTGAAGGAAGTGCAGGAGCGCACCGCCATGACAGAGCTTTCCGCTCGCCCCGTGAACCAGGCCGAGTTAACGTCGCCGTGGCTGACGGCCCGCCCTGCGGCCCTGGCCGCGCTTGAGAAGGTTGTGGGACCGTCTGCGTACCAAGCCCACGCTGGGGTCTACACCGGCGGTTTAAACGGCGTCTATTGGCTCCGCGTGATCGAACGGTCACCCGACGGCTTCTTGCTCGTGGAGAACCTCCACGACGTGGGCAAGACCAAGGTCAAGAAGGTGCAGGCACTAATTGAGCCGGATTTCGTGTATCCCCTGCTGCGGGGCCGGGACGTGGGACGCTGGCGGGCGCAGCCTTCCGCCTACATCCTGGTGGTTCAGGATCCGGTGAAACGCACGGGCTACGACGAGTCCCGGTTGAAGGTCACCTATCCCCACACTTACGCGTATCTAAAGCAATTTGAACAGGTGTTACGTTCAGAGCGGCGCAGCCAAGTGGTGCGCGACCTGATGGAAAAGGGTGCGTTCTACTCCATGTACGCCGTGGGCGAATACACCTTCGCCGCCTACAAGGTCATGTGGCGGAGGATGATTGGCCGAACTGACGGAGTTGTGACATCGCAGATCGCCGACGCCTATCTCGGGGAGATCGTACCCGTTTGCCACGAGGTTACTACGTTCGTGACGTTTTCAGACAGGGTGGAAGCCAACTATTTCTGTGCCGTACTAAACAGCGCCTTCCCCAGTCTCATTTCCCTATCCTATTCCACAAGTAAGAGCTTTGGGAGCCCGCACGTCTTGGAGCACGTCGCGATCCCCAGGTTTGACCGGTCCAACCCTCTCCACCGGTCCCTGTCCACCCTCTCACAGCGAGCGCACCAGCTCGCGGCGTTGGGCAAACAAGGGGAGGCGGAGCTGCGCCGGGTGGACGAGGAGATAGACCGCGTGGCGGCGCGGCTGTGGGGTATCACGGAGGAGGAACTAGAGGAGATAGGGCGGGCCCTGGCGGAGCTGGGCTAGATAGGCGGATGGGCAGGGCGAGCTCCACATGAGGGCGGGGCAAGCACCGCCCCTACGGGTTGGGGCGGGCAGGGGCAAGCCCTGCCCTACGCGTGCTGGCGTGCCTGGCGTCAGGCTTGCCCCTGGTTGGACGCCCAGGTATGATGAATCGCGCTATGATCATCTCGGTTATCGGCGGGGAGGATGCTTCGGCGGGGGCGGAGCGCTTGGCCGAAGACGTGGGGCGGGAGCTGGCGAAGCGGGGCTGGACGGTGCTGTGCGGCGGCGGCGCCGGCGTGATGGAGGCGGTGTGCCGGGGGGCCCGCGCCGAGGGCGGCCACACCATCGGCATCCTGCCCGGCCACAACGCCCAGGAGTCGCCGCCCAATGATTATGTAGAGTTCGTGATCTACAGCGGCCTGGGCTACGCCCGCAACTCGATGATCGCCCTGTCGGGCCAGGCAGTGATCGCCATCGACGGGGCCTACGGCACCCTGACCGAGATCGCCTACGCCCTGATCCACGAGGTGCCCATCGTGGGGCTGCACACCTGGGACTTCTCGTATCCGGGGCACGACGCTGAGCGGCTGATCCGGGCCGAGAACGCGGTGGACGCGGTGGAGAAGGCGATTGCGGCGGCCAGTAAACGATCCCGGCATTAGGGCAAGGACCCGCCTTGGAGATCGATAGCAT
>JAUYDP010000156.1 GCA_030691805.1 Dehalococcoidia bacterium
GGTTTGCAGCTCGTTGTAGTTAGATGCAAGCATAGGAAGCTTTCTTCTTCTGGGGCAAACCATGTCCTTGTGAGCATACCGGTCAGCGGTATCGTACCCAATAATGGGCCGCCAACACCTGATAAAGTAACTCTAGTTGCACGGTGAACTCGAGAACTCGTTTTTCCTCGACCTCAAACCGAACCCGGTATCTGAGATCAACATGAAGTAAACTCTCGTATTGAGTAATCGACATTGGCTGTCAATGACATTATAACAGGAAAGGGAATCGCCAGTAAGTTGTCGGCCAGAGCCTGACCACGCCCGCAATCCACATGGCATGGCCGGCGAGGGATTTGGCAGCATATTCCTAGTCCGCCGGCTCCTTGACCCCCACGTCCAGCGCCTCGATACCCGGCTGCCCGGGTGTTGGCTCGTTATGGGCCTTACAAGATTCCAGGTACAACTCGACCGCCTCCCTGGCCATGGCTATCGCCTCCTCCCTGGTGTCCCCTTGAGTGTAGCATCCCGGGAGAGCGGGCATTCCACCGAATAGCCGCCATCCTTTTCTGGGACAACTATAATAGACCAGAGGAGCGCGATTGCGACCGCCGGTTCGTGGTTCCAAATTCACAACGGATGAGCCTGGGGCTTGAGGGGCGCCACATTCCCCCATATTACCCCAGCGCTGGTCTGGTCCGTTTCATGCCCCAGCCGGCTACGGCGGGCTGTTGATGGTGATCGTCCCCGAAGTGCCGGGAATACCGCCAAACACGGCCCTCACGGCCACCGTCCCGGCCCTAGTGGCCATGAACACGCCGGTTGCGTCGTTGCCCCCGGCGCCGGTCCCCGGTAGCACGCTCTTCGATTATGGGGCTCCTGCCGGCCCGTGGCGACGAGACTGTATCACGCGAATTATCCGCCGTCAAGGCGTTTTTGGTTATGCCAAATCCGGCAGTCACCCAGATTGGCTGTTTCTGATGTAAGATATACTGGTGAGAAGGCAATATCGGAAAACACCTCGCTTGGACCGAACTTCCTCTTCTCTGGCATTGGTAGGCTGCGCTATCCTCACATTCTTCACAGTTGTTCTTCTAGCGGCTGGCTCCTTGCCGCCTCAACCACCTGCCGCCCTGGCCGACGGACCCGGCGATTGGCCTATGTTCCGCTACGACCCTGCTCATACTGGATCCAACTCAAGCGAGGCCAGCCTTAAGCCTCCGCTACGCCTCAAGTGGAGCTACAACCTCGAAGGCGGGTCCATCGGCTCCTCGCCAGCCATAGCCAACGGGAAAGTCTTTGTCTCCGCTGATAATGGCAGGATATACACCTTCGATGCCCTGACCGGGTCCTTGCTCTGGAGCGCTCCAGCGAGCAGCGGCATCTCGTCCCCGGCTGTTGCCGGCGCGCTGGTCTACGTCGGCGCCGGTGACGGTAAGCTCAACGCCCTGAATGCCCTGAACGGGGAAGTAAAGTGGTCCTTTCCCACAGGGGGCGCCATCGTCTCCTCTCCGGCGGTGTCCGGCGGGACGGTCTTCTTCGGGTCCAACGATGGGAAGCTCTATGCCCTGGACGCCAGCTCGGGGGATTTCAAGTGGGCCTACGGCACCGGCGGGTCCATTGACCGCTCATCGCCAGCAGTATCCAGCGACCTGGTTTATGTTGGTTCGAGTGACGGAAATGTCCACGCTGTGGATGCCTCCACCGGAGATCTCCGCTGGACAGTTGACACGGGAAACACCACACATCGCTCCTCACCTTCGGTTGCCGGCGGCAAAGTATTCATTGGCTCTTATAGCCGGAGCATCTATGCCCTGGATGGCCAGACAGGCGAGATCAGGTGGACCTACTCCACTGATGGAGCTATTGATTCATCCCCGGCTGTCGCCAACGGGCTGGTCTACGTTGGGTCCTACGACGGTAAGCTTTACGCCCTGGACTCGGTGAACGGCGCCATGAGGTGGAGCTATAGTATTGGAAGCGTGGTCTCCGCCCCGGCAGTGGCGGGCGGGCTGGTCTACGTTGGATCTTCCCAGGAAGGCGCTCAGGCCGGAACGGCCGTCCTGGCCCTGGACGCGCAAACCGGAGAGCGCAAATGGAGCTACCTGATTGCCGGTCCGGCTAACTGCGGTTTCGCTCCCCCGGCGGTGGCCAACGGCATCCTTTATGCAGGCACCTGTGTCGCCAGAGGCGATGGCCAATGGCCCCCAGACGGGCGCCTGTACGCCTTCGAAAGCGAGTCGGCGCCAACCCCCACACCTACACCTTCGCCAACGCCCACAGCCACGCCAACAGCAACGCCTTCTCCTACACCCACCCCTTTTATCCCCTATCTATCAATCACCAATCTGGCATCCCGGGACAGGGCCTATCCCGGAGAAGCCCTGACCTACCTGGTCCTGCTGGACAATAACGGCCCCCTGGAAAGGCCGGTTTCCATCACCGATACCATCCCCTCCAACACCTCGTATATCACCGGGACTCTTCCCGGCGGAGCGGTTTACAGTAATACGATAAGAAGTGTCATCTGGTCGGGCGCGGTCCCGCCTGGCCTCTCCGGCCTTCCACCGATTGCCTTCCTTTTTAAGGTCAAAGTTGATAGTGAAATCACCGCCAACGCCATAACCAATACCCTACTGGTAAGCAGCGGCTCAACCACCGTGGCTTCGAGCGCCCGGACCAGTATCTCCTTCCGGTCCTTCTTTCCTTTGTTCCTTAAGGGAGCCACAGGCTGGTAATGAACTCCCCATTGCGCACCTGGAGAGTGTTGAATTACTTCCGTAGTCGGCATCGTCCCTTCACTCCGTTCAGGACAGGCCCCGATGCCGACGGTCGGGGTCAGGGGACGACCCTGACTACGGGACCAGGTGTTGTTCAACAGTCTCCTGGTAATGGGTTTATTTATCGCGCACCTGTTCTATTGACAGTAGCACGAGTCCCGTGATATACATAGCCATCTCCACCCCGCTGGACTCACCCTTACAACCGGCGTTTAATAGTTCAGCCACTTATTCGGTGTTACTTCAGTCTATATGATAGGAAACGTATGGCAGACGCAACATATGATGCGGTAATCATTGGCGGCGGGACCAAGGCCCTCTTCACTGCCATGTACCTGGCCAAGTACGCCGGAATGAAGGGGGGCATCTTCGAGCGCCGCCACGAGCTGGGCGGCGGGCTAGCCACCTCCGAGGCGGCTGCCGGCGGTTTCGTTGGCGACACCCATACCAGCACCATCTACGGGTGGTACTACCTGCCTATATCCCAGGACTTCCCCGATTTCGAGGAGAAGGGCGGAAAGCTGATCAACTACCCCATGACCCTCTCCGCCATTACCAAGGAAGACCAGATGTCCGTGGGTATCTACCATCACAGCGTGGACCCCACGGGCGAGAAGACAGCCCAACTACTCGCTCAATACTCTCAGAGAGACGCCGACACCTATCTTAAGCTCTTCGATTTATGCAAGCCCGGTGGGACCTTCAACGACGCCTTCGTGCAGACCTTCTTCAGCCCACCACCACGCCCAACGGAGCCGGACCCCATTGACCTCTGGCTACAGGAGTACGTGCAGCGCCCCGACGCCCTGGTTGATTACACCTGGACCCAGCTATCGGCCAACCGGGCGGTGCAGGAGCTTTGGGACAACATCTGCCTCCAACTGATGACCCTACGACGCCTCAAGGGCATCGGCACCATCACGGACGTCAGCTCTGCCATCACGGTTTTCTCTATGGTAGTAGGCGGATCGGCAATGTGTTATGTCAAGGGAGGCACCCACAACGTAGCCCATGCCTGCCAGCGCATCTTCCTGGAAAACGGCGGCGAATTCCACACCAAGCAACATGTGGACCGGGTCCTTATTGAAAACGGGCGGGCCAGGGGCATCCGCCTGGCGGATGGCACGGAGATAGCAGCCCGCCACCTCGTGGTCAGCGGCGTTGACCCCCGCCATCTCGCCTTCCGGCTCATCGGTCCCGACCACATCAGCCAGAAGGTCCTCCAGCGAGTGGACCGGCTCGAAGAGACTCTCACCTGCATCACCTGGTACAACTGGGCGCTGCATGAGACTCCCCGTTACGATGCCGCCTCCCGTGTAAACCCCAGCCTGGCGGATGCCCACTGGGTCATGCTGGCTACCAAGAGCCTGGAAAGCCTGTTGAGCGAAGCCTACGACCGCCGCCTGGGCCGGCATCCTGACCCTGAGGGTAGAATCGTGGCTGTAGCCCATCATACCCGCTGCGACGACACCCGGGCGCCTGCCGGTAAGCATACCTGCATCACGGAGCAACCCACGGTGCCGGCGGGCAGGATGGCGGAGCGGGAATGGATGGCTTTCAAGAAGAGGCACGCCCAGGAAGTCATTCGTGAATGGCAACAGTACGCCCCTAATATGACCTGGGACAACGTCATCGGATTCGACGCGCTAACCCCTTACGATACCGCCATGCGTCTCATCAACCTTGGCCCCACGGGCAACCAGACGGTGGTGGACGCCGTGCCGGGACAAGGCGGCAAGCTGCGGCCCATAGCGGAGTTCGCGCGATACCGAACCCCTATTCAAGGCCTCTACGCCACCGGCTCAGCTTGGGGGAAATGTAGGGGCGGGTTTAAAACCCGCCCCTACGCCTGCTACAAGGCCATCGCCGAGGACATGGGTCTCCGCAAGCCGTGGGAGGAGAAAGGGCGAAACTATTAACCTCTGGGCATCACCCAAGGGACCAGGAGGCTTCCCCCTTAAATAACAGGAGCGCAAATAGCACGTGGCAGCACCAACAAACCTCAACCGCCGCATCGCGATAATCGGCTCCAACGGCCAATTGGGATCCGATCTGATGAAGGTCATGGCAGGACGCGATGTCGTGGGGCTGACCCATAGCCAGATTGATATCACCCAGCCAGAGTCTATCAAACAAGCCTTAGACCTTTACAAGCCCCACATAGTTATCAATACCGCCGCGTTTAACCGCGTTGATGATTGCGAGCTTCATCCGGAAGAGGGCCTTCTGGTTAACGCTGCCGGAGTTTGCAACCTGGCCTACGCCTGCCGGGCCTTCGGGGCGGCCCTGGTCCACTTCAGCACCGATTACGTCTTCGATGGCCTCAAGACCGAACCCTACACCGAGAACGACCTCCCCAACCCCATTAGCGCCTACGGTATATCCAAGCTGGCCGGCGAACTCTTCGTGGGCTATATCCTGGACCGCTATTTCGTCATCAGGACCTGTGGCCTGTACGGCAAAAAGGGCAGCCGCGGCAAGGGGGGCAATTTCGTCGAGACCATGTTGAGGTTGGGAAAAGAAGGCCGGCAGATCAAGGTTGTGAACGATCAGACCCTGACCCCAACCTTCACCCTGGACCTGGCCCGAAAAGTCGCCGAGCTTATCACCGGCGAGCGATACGGCCTCTACCACATCACCAGCGCCGGGGAATGCACCTGGTACGATTTCGCGCTGAAGGTGTTCGTATTTGCCGGAATTCGGGCGGATGTCCAGCCCATCAGTAGCAAGGAGTATGGCTCAGCCGCCAGGAGGCCACGTTACTCGGTCTTGCAGAACCTGAGGTTGATGCAAGCCGGCATAGAAGACATGCGACCCTGGGAAGAGGCCCTCAGGACCTACCTGGCGGAATAAGCTCCACCACGCCCAGAACAACCGAACAAACCGTTCTCCGCCAACCACCCGCTGGGACCCCTAACGCCCAAGGAAATCAGGTACGAAAATAGCTCCGTCCAACGGTACCACCATGCCCCAGCGCTTTAGCCTGGGGTGGAGGACTACACCCCAGGCTAAAGCGCTGGGGCATAGACGGGCGGTTTTCATCGCCGGTGGTGCCCCAGGAGGCATGGGGAACCGGTATGAAAATGAATCCGGGCAAGTGGCACAGGCCTCTGGCCTGTGCGAACAGGCGGGACGCCTGTTCCACTTCTGGTAATCCCATTCTGGTAATCCCATTTTCATCGCCGGTGGTGCCCCAGGGGGCATGGGGAACTGGTATGAAAATGTCTCTTTGGGGCATGGCTTGCCGGCGAGACGCCGGCGCTCCCAGGCAAGCCATTTTCATTCTCTGTGGCGCCCCGCCAAGGGCATGGGGAACTCCTTTGAACGTGGCATGCCGGCCCTTTCCAGGGCCGGCTATCCAGACCCACCAAGCCAGAATAGGCGGGGCTGGAAAGCCCCGCTTCCGCTGCCCGTTAAATATAGGGGCGGGTTTAAAACCCGCCCCTACGCCCCGTGTTGCGTCAAATGAAACTGTTACCGAAGCCTGCCTTGCCTCCTAACCCTGGGTGATTTAGAATGGTTTCAGACAGGAGGACTCCTTGGCGATCAACATAGAGGCTCTAAGGATCAGGCTTGAAGATGAGAGGCAGCGCCTGTCCTCGGAGTTGGCGCAGTTGTCCCTGCTTCAGTCCTACGGCGAGGGCATCCGTAGCGAGGACGGGGGTCATGGCACTCATATGGCCGAGGACTCCTCCGAGACTTATGAGAAGGAACAACGCCTGTCCTTGGAACGAAACCTCCGTGCCATTTTGGGAGATGTCGAGCGGGCGCTGCACCGGGTAGAAACCGGCGCCTTTGGGCGGTGTGAGAGTTGCCGGCAGCCTATCGGGGAGGAGAGACTGGATGCCTTGCCCTACGCCAGTTTTTGTTTCTCCTGCACCGAGAGGCACACCAGGCACAGGCCTGCCTGAAACAGGAGTGTCCTATTCGTAGACTATCCATGCCTCCCCGTGGCCTTATCGTCCTTATGGCCTTGTTGGTCATTGCAGGCGATCAATACTCAAAGGTTTGGGTTACCAGTAACCTGGTTATGGGTCAGTCTTTGCCCCAAGATGCCCCCGTCCGCCTGTCTTATGTGGTCAACACCGGCGCCGCCTTCGGCATTCTTCCGCAGTACAGCTTTTTTCTGGTGGTTATCGCCTTCCTGGTCATCGCTATCGTCCTTCTTTATCAGCGCTATCTGCCCGGTGGGAACCACGTTATCATGGCCGCCCTCGGACTCCAGATGGGTGGCGCTATTGGCAACCTGATAGACCGTCTTCGCTTCGGGTACGTCATTGACTTCGTAGATATCCGCGTCTGGCCGGTATTCAACCTGGCCGACTTCTCGATCAGCCTGGGCGTGGCCTTGCTGGCCTATTTCTTGATCTTTTCGAAGGAGCAGAAGGGTTCCAACTGAATGACGAGCGAGACGCAATCCAGCCTCCCGTCTATAACAGAATGGCGGGCAGACGTGGCCTTCCGTCGCCTGGACTTATTCCTTGCAGCTAAGGGGCTATCTCCCTCTCGTTCACTCATTCAGAGGCTGATTCGTGGCGGCGGGGTAACCGTTAACGGCCGGCCAGCCGAGCCGGCCATGACGCTAAGGGCCGGCGACCTGGTGCGGGTGGAGGCGCCTGAACCTGAGCAATCGGAATTACAGCCAGAGGCGATCTCTTTATTCGTGGTCTATGAAGACCAGGATGTCGCCGTAATAGATAAGCCGGCCGGCCTGGTGGTTCACCCAGGGGCAGGCTGTTCCAGCGGGACACTGGTTAACGCCCTTCTGGCCCGGTGGCCCAGCCTGGCCTCCACCGGAAGCGTGCTCCGGCCTGGCATCGTACACCGCCTGGACAAGGATACCTCTGGGCTAATGGTTATTGCGAAGAACGAGGCAGCCTACCTGGACCTTTCCCGCCAAATAAAGGAACGGGAGATTCACAAAGAATACCTGGCATTGGCCAATGGTGCGTTGCGCCCCGCTAAAGGCCGGATTGAGGCACCGATCGGAAGGGACCCCCGAAACAGAAAACGGATGGCGGTGGTTGAAAGAGGGCATGCTGCAACTACGGAATACCACGTGCTTGAATACTTGAGCGGGTATAGCCTGTTGAAGGTTATTACCATTACCGGAAGGACCCACCAGATTCGGGTGCATCTGGCGGCCATCGGCCATCCCCTCCTGGGAGACACGCTATACGGTGGTAAGTCGCCGCTCCTGGACCGGCAGTTCTTGCACGCCTGTTTACTGGGATTCCGCCTCCCGCAGACGGGGGATTATCGGGAATTCCAGTCGCCGTTGCCACCGGACCTGGAGACTGTGCTGTCGGGTCTCCGGGAGTCCAATAAATGATAATCGGGAATGGGAATTGGATAGGCTCAATAACTGCGGGCAGTGGCCTGGTGAGGGTACGCTATGCCCCTAGCCCAACGGGATCGCCCCACGTGGGAAACATTCGCACCGCTCTATTTAACTGGCTCTTCGCGCGACATCACGGCGGGCGCTTCATCCTGCGTATAGAAGACACCGACGCCGCCCGCAAGATAGAGGGCGCAGAGGAAGAGATCATGGAGAGCCTGCGTTGGCTGGGCCTGGATTGGGATGAAGGGCCAGTAGTCGGAGGAGATTTCGGCCCCTACCGCCAATCAGAGAGGCTATCCATTTACCAGGACATGGCACGGCGGTTGGCCGAGGAAGACAAAGCCTATTACTGCTACTGCTCAACCGAGCGCCTGGCCGAGATGCGCGCCCAGCAGGCAAAGGAGAAGCGCCCCCCCGGATACGACAGGCGCTGCCGGGAGCTTCCCCCTAGCCAGCGGCCTGCTGGCATACCCCCCCTGGTCCGGTACAAGATGCCGGTCGAGGGCAAGACCACGTTCCACGATCTCATACGAGGCGACGTGACTTTCGATAACGCGGTCCTGGACGATTTCGTCATTCTGAAAAGCGATGGGTACCCCACGTACCACCTGGCTAACGTGGTTGACGACTATCTCATGGAGATTACCCATGTGATGCGGGCCGACGAGTGGATCCCCAGCACCCCCCGCCATCTCTTGCTATATGAGGCCTGCGGGTGGCGCCCTCCTCTTTTTGTCCATTTGCCCATCATCCTGGGCCCGGACCGAGCCAAGCTTAGCAAGAGGCACGGAGCAACGTCGCTGGCCGCCTACCGGGACCAGGGTTATCTGCCGGAGGCCATGCTCAACTTCCTGGCCCTTCTGGGTTGGTCCCTGGATGACAAAACGGAGGTTCTCACCAAAGAGGACATCGTCCGTCATTTCTCCCTGGAGCGAGTCGGCAAGACCGCCGCCATATTCAGCCTGGAGAAGCTGGACTGGATGAACGGCCTCTATATTCGCCACCTCGGGGCCGAGGACCTGCGGGACAGGCTAATGCCCTTCCTTGATAAGGGGCTGCCGCCGGAGGCGCCACGTCCCCTCTCTCCGGGGTACGTCCTGGCGATAGCGTCCCTGGTGCAGGAGCGTTTGAAGAAGCTATCAGATGTGGTGGAATTGACCGACTTCTTCTTCGTGGATGACCTGAGCTACGATGTGTCTTTGTTGCTTGGCAAGAGCCTTAAGCGGGACCTGGCCTCCCAAGCGCTGGAACTATCGATACAAAGGCTAAAACCCATGGCCGTGTTCGACGCCCACTCCCTGGAGGAGACGTTGCGACCCCTGGCCGCAGATCTGGGCCTGAAGACCGGCGCCTTCTTCGGCCTTCTTCGGGCAGCGGTTACCGGACGCGCTGTCACGCCGCCCCTCTTCGAGTCCATGGCCCTGCTTGGTCGGGAGAGGGTAATGGACCGCCTGGAGCAGGCCCTCGGAAGGGTGAAGGCTATCCTGGGACTTACGGGTTAGAGCGCCGCGGCTCCGAGGGAAGAGACGGCGTCGGCCGAATGAATTCGGCGTTAAGTGAGAGACCGGCTAATTGAATTCGGCACGAGGTGAGAGGTCGGCCGACCCGATAGCCCCTTAACACCATCGTTCCTGACCGCTCGAAGGGCGCATGTTATGCTCGCTTCTCAAAACCTAACCCTGACACATAGAATCATACCCGCCTAGAATCCAGCGCTTGGGGCAATTAATAAACCCAGGCTAACCAGTGAATTGCAGCAGGAGGACAACATGGGTTACAAGGACTTGCGGGGTTGGATGGAAGAAAGGGCTACCCCACAGGTTACCGCGTCCTGGCGGGTTTACTCAACAACTTCTCCCGCCTGGGCCTGACTACCGGTATGTCCAGGGACGTGTCCGGGATGCAATTCGTGCAAGAGTGGCGCAACCGGATGCGAACTCTAATGCCCATCCCGCCTATCCTCGTCAACAAGGGGCCGGTGATGGAGAACGTCATGGAAGGGGACCAGGTAGACCTGTTTAAGTTCCCCGCCCCCAGGTACCACGAGCAGGACGGTGGGCGCTACATCGGGACTGCCAGCGTCACCATTACCAAGGACCCGGACAGCGATTGGGTAAACCTGGGCACCTATCGGGTTATGGTCCACGACAAGAATACGCTCGGCTTCTACATCTCTCCCGGCAAGCAGGGACGAATCCACCGGGAAAAGTATTTCGCCGCGGGCCAACCCTGCCCGGTGGCCATTTCTTTCGGCCAAGACCCCCTCCTATTCTTGATTGCTGGGCTAGCCATGCCCGCGGGGGTCTGTGAGTACGACATTGCCGGGGGTGTCAAAGGTGAGCCTTTCGAGGTAGTAAGAGGTGAGGTGACGGGCCTGCCCCTGCCGGCTCACGCCGAGATAGTGATCGAGGGCGAATCCTTGCCCGCCGAGAGCCTGGTCGAGGGGCCCTTCGGGGAGTTCACCGGCTACTACGGTAGCGCCGAGAGGCCGGAACCCATCATTAAGGTCAAGCGGGTCCTCTACCGCAACAACCCCATTATCACAGGGTGTCCGCCATACCGTCCGCCTAACGACACCGACTTCTTCCAGGACCCTTGCATGTCGGCTACCATCTGGGAGAATATGGAGAAAGCCGGTATCCCAGATGTCCGGGGGGTATGGATGCACAAGCCAGCCGGTTGCTGGGCCTTTGTTGTAGTCAGCATCAAGCAGCGGTACCCCGGCCATGCCCGCCAGGCGGGCCTCATGGCCTCCCAGGTTTCGGGTGGCGCATACATGGGCCGCTACGTGGTGGTGGTGGACGATGATATTGACCCGTCCAATATAGACGATGTCCTCTGGGCCATTGGCACCCGGTCCGACCCGGAGCGTTCGGTGGAGTTATTGCATCGCTGCTGGAGCGGACCGCTAGATGCCGCCATCCCCCGCGGTCAGAAGGGATTCAACTCTCGCCTTATCATTGACGCCTGCAAGCCTTACGAATGGCTAGCGGAGTTTCCCCGAGAGGTGGGGACCAGCCCGGAGTTGCGAGAGCGCCTCTTCCAGCGTTTTGGAAAGGAAACCATTCTGGGGATTCCTTGACCACCCCAAAGCTGCATGTTAGAATCGCTATGTGAAGGCCCCTGTAGCTCAGAGGATAGAGCAACTGCCTTCTAAGCAGTTGGTCGGGGGTTCGAGTCCCTCCAGGGGTACCACTTTAATATTAGGCGCACAAATGCTATCGTGGAATCAACAATTTTGGAGGTGGTTCTGCGGTGACAACAAGGTCTAGCTCGCATACTTCTGCTCCTAATTCGGTAACTGGCCGGACCCAAAAAGCGCCTTTGTCTTCCCTTCCCCCGGAGGACGCACTCCTCCTTCGCGGCTTCCTGCTTGAGCTCCGTGGCTCAGGCCGCGCTCAAGGAACACTTACTATCTACGGAGAAAGCGTAAGGTTCCTATCCCGTTTCTGTCAAGATCAGGGGATGCCCTCTCTGGCTAACGTCACGGCTGAGCACGTAAGGGAGTTCATGGCCGACCTGGCCTCCCGTAACAAGCCTGCCTCCGTCCACGCCAGATACCGTGCACTTAAGCGGTTTTTCAAATGGCTGGTGACAGAGGGCGTGCGCAATGATAATCCCATGGACCGTATCAAACCTCCACTACTGCCCGAGTTGATCCAGCCCCACTACCAGCCACAAGAGCTGGAAACGGTACTAAAGGCATGTCGAGACAGCTCCAGCTACGGTCTTCGGGATCGGGCAATAATCCTGGTCCTATACGATACTGGGGTCAGGACCGCCGAAGTCTGCGGCATGGAAGTCTCCCACATCAACTGGGATGACCAGACGATCCTGGTAACTGGAAAGGCAGGGAAGCAAAGACGGGTCTCGTTCGGAGCAAAGGCCGGAGCGGCAATAGACCGCTACCTGCGAAAGCGTGGAGTCAAGTCGCCCTGGCTCTGGCTTTCCAGCGGGAATAAGCCCATGACAGCAAATGGCCTCCGCATGATGCTCGAGCGTAGGTTCGAATCTGCTGGGATACGCTTCAGGGGAGCCCACGCCTTTAGGAGAGCCTTCGCCATAGGATTCCTCGAAGCTGGCGGGCAGGAGAGCGACCTAAAGGAACTAGCGGGCTGGAAAGGCTATGATATGGTCCAGCGGTATGCTCGTGCTACGGCAGGTGAGCGGGCGGCCAGAGCCCACAAGAAGCTGAGCCCGGGTGACAGGCTGAGAGTTCGATAAGAAGGGATTGTAGAGCTTAACATGGAACTTGTTGTGCGGATAGTTAGACTGCCGGCCAGTTCTGCATGTTGGTTGTCCTCGTAGCTCTCTTTCATTGTAGATGGATTTTACTAAGGGGATAGATTGTGGGCTCGGCAGGGTTCGAACCTGCGACCAACCGGTTATGAGTTAGCCAGAAAGCGTCCACCTCGCCCCACCAGGGTTCATTTCGTACGTAAAAAGCCGCCGGAGAGTTCGCCAAAATACGCCGCC
>JAUYDP010000254.1 GCA_030691805.1 Dehalococcoidia bacterium
GCACAAAGAAAGTTATGGAATACAAGCCTCTTTCAGAGCGTGAATTCGTGTCTTTGTGACTTTGTGGCTGAGTAGTTACGTGCCGGTGATAAAAAAGGGGATCAAACGATTTGTTGTCTGATTTCCTTCGTGTCTTTGTGACTTTGTGGCTGAGTAGTTACCTCCTCCGGACTGGTTTACGCGGCGCCCGTTACAGTGGTGTCGAATCATTGCACCGAGGCCATAATGCAACACCAATTGTGCTTTGTGCATTATCCACAAATAGCCTCCTCTAAAACCGTGCGCCAGGCAAGGAGACGCCCACCTCCTCTTGTATTACTCTAGTGTCATAAGCACAAAGACTATGGCTAAAGGGGGGACTATGAGCATCAAGAGAAGGGTAGCCACGATGGGGCTGGCCGCCGCTGCCATGCTGGCGGCTCCAGCTATCGCCTTTGCCGACGGACAGGATGGAGCCAAGGTAAGCTCTGGGGACACGGCCTGGATACTGGCCTCCGCGGCCCTGGTCATGATCATGACACCTGCCCTGGGGTTCTTCTATGGCGGTATGGTGCGACATAAGAACGCCCTGGGCACCATTATGCACAGCTTCGTTATTGTGGCGCTCATCAGCGTGCAGTGGGTGCTGTTTGGCTATAGCCTGGCCTTTGGGCCTGACAAATGGGGTATCATTGGAGGCCTGGAGTGGATCGGGCTTAACGGCGTTGGCATGGACCCCAACCCGGACTATGCGGCGACCATACCCCATGAGGCGTTCATGATATTTCAGGCGATGTTTGCCGTTATCACACCGGCTTTGATAACCGGGGCCTTCGCCGAGAGGATCAAGTTCAAGACGTTCCTAATCTTCACGCTCCTCTGGGCTACCATCGTTTACGATCCGATAGCCCACTGGGTTTGGGGTGTGGGCGGATGGCTTCGTGCGCTGGGGGCGTTGGACTTTGCCGGAGGGACGGTGGTCCACATCGCAGCGGGGACTGGAGCGCTGGCGGCGGCCCTGGCCATTGGCCGGCGCAAGGGGGTGGATAATGGCGCGGTGGAGCCCCATAACGTCACTATGATAGTTCTCGGCGCCGGCCTGCTCTGGTTTGGGTGGTTCGGGTTCAACGCCGGTTCCGCTCTGACCTCCGGCGGCCTGGCTGCCAACGCCTTCGTGGTCACCAACACTGCTGCCGCCATGGCCGCCCTGGTCTGGATGACCATGAGCTGGGCCTTCACCGGCAAAGCCAGTGTAGTGGGCACCGCGGCCGGGGCCGTGAGCGGTCTGGTGGCAATTACTCCGGCCTCCGGGTTTGTCACTCCTATGGGCGCTATCGTTATCGGCCTGGGCGCGGGGATCTTCTGCTTCCTGGCGGTGCGGTGGAGGTCCGGGACCAAGGTGGACGACTCACTGGACGTTTGGGCCTGCCATGGGGTTGGTGGCACCTGGGGTGCCCTGGCCACCGGCCTCTTCGCCACTCTGGCTATCAACTCTGCCGGCGCCGACGGGCTCTTCTACGGCAACCCCGGCCAGTTGTGGAACCAGTTTGTAGCCGTGGTAGCAGTGTCGGTCTACTCCTTTGTGATGACCTTCGTTATAATGAAAATACTCGACATGACGGTTGGCCTCCGGGTCGAGGACCACGAAGAGACCCAGGGCCTGGACCTGTCGCAACACGGCGAAGTCGCCTACAACTTCTAAAGAGGACGGAGCGGGCAATGAAGAAGATAGAGGCAATTATCCGGCCGGAGATGCTGGAGAGCGTCAAAGAAGCCCTGGCGGCCGAGGGGTTCGTGGGCCTGAACATCGCCAACGTGGTGGGCCGGGGCATCCAAAAGGGGATTACCCACGTGGGCCGAGCCGGAGAGAAGCACACCGTAGATATGCTTCCTAAAACCAAGTTGGAGGTAGTGGTGAAGGATGCCGATGTCGAGCGGGCCATACGCGTGATCAGCGGCGCCGCCCGCACCAACCGGATCGGCGACGGGAAGATATTTGTTATTCCCATCGAGGATGTCGTACGCATTCGGACCTCGGAACGGGGCGAGATAGCAATCTAGCAGGCTGGTAGTCCGCCTGGCCGGACGCTTTTCCTCTACCGGTGCGGACCCAGGTAGTCCTGGACTAGAAGAAGATTAATCGCAATTAAGCGGCGCAGATACTGCCCGCTGGGTCTTATCTGCGCCGCGCCGTCTTTTTTGGTATCTGACTCTTCGGCGGCCAGGGAATTCATAGTAATCGCCCGTGTCCGGGCGGAGGGCACCAAGGATGAACGTGCTGCTTTGCCCCAGGGTTCAGCCTGAGGTGCTGTTCCAAACCCCAGGCTGAACCCTGGGGCAAAGGGATAGCCCCGCCCACCCCCCATTTTAATACCAACCACTGGCGCTAAACCCCCAGAGATCAAAGACCTCCGCGATCTGTGTTGTGCAGTATGCACATATGCCTCAGGCTATTTCCGTGTATTTAGCACAGAGACGGCTAGAGCGGGATGGGCTAACCTATAGACATCAGTAAAGGAAAAGGAAGAAGAAGGAGGAGAGTAAAATGTTTCCAGAGTTGATGGTGGCCCTGGTGGCGTTCGCGGTGATGGTAGTGGCCTGGGTGGTCCTCCCGACTAAGAGCCGCTCCCGGCAAGAAGAGGGTGCATCGGAGATAGAGCCGGCCTGATCACCGAGATTACGGGCAGCAGGTCTTGGCTCAGTGCGGGTGAGGCGCTAGTGCTTGGCCACTGTGAAGAGATGTGATGTCGCTCTGGGCCGGAGAGGCCAATCCGCAGATGATCCTCCACAGATTTCGCAGATAACACAGATTGGAGATGTGATGCCCCAGTGCTTTAGCCTGGGGTGCGGCACTCCACGTGGCGTGGGTTCTGTACCCCCTAACGGGCACAGGCTTCTTTGCCAGCAGGACGACCTGGGGTGCGGCACTCCACGTGGCGTGGGTTCTGTACCCCAGGCTAAAGCACTGGGGCATAGTATAGCATTAACGACCTTAACACTTTGAAGGAGGACCTTTGACGCCACACGAAGTACTCAAGTATGTCAAAGAGCGCGGAATAAAGATCGTGGACCTGAAGTTCAATGATATGCCGGGTCTATGGCAGCACTTCTCCATGCCGGCGACGGAGCTTACGGAGCTGGATGACTTAACTAAGACAATCTGGGTGGAAGGGGTCGGCTTCGACGGCTCTAGTATTCGGGGATTCCAGAAGATCCAGGAAAGCGACATGATCATGATCCCTGACCCCAACACCGCGGTCCTGGACCCTATACTGGAGATACCCACTCTTAGCGTCATCTGCGACATATACGACCCACTGACCAAAGAACCCTATACGCGGGACCCTCGCTACGTGGCTAAGAAGGCGGAAGCCTACCTGAAGACCACGGGAATAGCCGACACCAGCTATTGGGGGCCGGAAGCGGAGTTCTTCGTCTTTGACGATATTCGCTTCGACCAGAACGAGCATAGCGGGTACTACTTCCTGGACTCGATTGAAGGCGATTGGAACACCGGCCGGGTGGAGAACCCCAATCTGGGCTATAAGCCCCGTTATAAGGAGGGATACTTTCCGGTCCCGCCCCACGATTCCATGCAGGACCTGCGCAGCGAGATGGTCCTGACCATGATCGAGGCTGGGATAACCGTGGAGGTCCACCACCATGAGGTAGCGACGGCCGGCCAGGCTGAGATAGACATGAAGTTTGATAGCCTGGTCTCTATGGCCGACAAGCTCATGCTTTACAAGTACATCGTGAAGAATGTGGCCCGCAAGCACAACAAGGTGGCCACCTTCATGCCCAAGCCTATATTCGGAGACAATGGCTCAGGGATGCACACGCACCAGAGCCTGTGGAAAGAGGGCACAAACATCTTCTTCGATGCCAAGGGGTATGCGCTTCTAAGCCAGACGGCCAAGTGGTATATTGGGGGCCTGCTGAAGCACGCGGACAGCCTCATGGCCTTCTGTGCCCCGACGACCAACTCCTACAAGCGGCTAGTGCCCGGATATGAGGCGCCGGTGAACCTGGCCTATTCCCAGCGGAACCGAAGCGCCGCCATCCGCATCCCGATGTACACCGACAATCCCCGTACCAGGCGTATCGAGTTTCGCCCGCCCGATCCCTCCTGCAACCCGTACCTGGCTTTCGCCGCCATGCTTATGGCCGGCCTGGACGGCGTCGAGAATAGAATTGACCCGGGCCAGCCGCTGGACAGAGACATCTACGAGCTGAGTCCAGAGGAGGCCAAGGACGTTGCCACAGTGCCGGGATCCCTGGACGCCGCAATGGATGCCCTGGAAAAGGACCACGATTATCTGCTCAAGGGAGGCGTCTTCACTCCCGACGTGATAGACGTCTGGCTCGAGTACAAGCGGGAGAGGGAGATTGACTCTCTGCGCATAAGGCCTCACCCCTACGAGTTCTACCTGTATTTCGATATTTAGCGCTCTTCTTGCTCGAGGGCTTATCTGGCGTTAGGAAGGAAGGGGATAAGTTTCAAGAGGCGCCAATT
>JAUYDP010000271.1 GCA_030691805.1 Dehalococcoidia bacterium
TCCGTCGTCCACTTCGGTAGCCAGGAGGATCATCCCCGCACAAGTGCCCCAAATAGCCAGTCCATTCCGGCTCCCGGCCTTCAGGGTATCTAGGAGGCCGTAGGCGACCATTAGCTTACTAATAGTAGTGCTTTCGCCACCCGGTATGATAAGGCCCTCAAGTCCATCTATTTGTTCCGGCAGGCGCACCAAACTGGCTTCTGTCCCCAATCTTTGCAACGCGTCCAGATGTTCAATAAATGCCCCTTGTAGGGCTAGTACACCGATCTTCATCTCATATATATCCTCCAGCAACAAAGCATGCGCTACTTCAATAGGCTCTGGAACCGTTCTTCATCGATGCCGGCCTGTAGGAGGATACTGTCGAAGGTACCGAGAGGTATCTCGCGCCGCTTCGGCACGATCACTACTCGCCCTGAACTATTTATCAGCTTAATATGACTGCCCCGCTGGTGCCGAACTGCAAAACCTAGCCTTTCCAGCACCCTTATGACCTGGCGATAGGAGTAAAGCTTAGGCACTGAGAGAGAGTGGGACTACCTTGCGCTGCAACTCCACAGGCCATTTGACCTCACCGGTCTCGTCATCGGATAGATAGAGAAGCGCGGCCTGCTTGAGATTGCGCAAGGCTGCTCTCTCCGTGCGGCCCTGGCTGGCAACCCCCAGCTCAACGCACTGTGAAACGTACCAGTCGCCCTCTCGCCAAACTACAGCCGTGAGACTGATCTTCTCGCTCATATTCCCTCATCGCTTGAGTATCGCCGTAGCACGAACTATCGTCTCACGTACGACGGGCGTTGAGTCCACCGGAATGAATACCCGCTCCAGTTCCTCCTGACTCATATCTTCGATATGTAGTTCGACTGCCTCTTGAATCATGGCCATGGCGTGGTCTTCGCTATCACCCTGGGAAGCCACATCATATTCAAGGCACCAGGCGACCCATTGGTCGCACTCTTTCCAGAGGACAACGTGCACATTCTGTTGAGCCATAATTACCACCCCCGGACAGACAGCAGCTCTTCCTTGGGGATATCTCGTAACTCTAGCCCTCGCATGGCCTCACCCAGGCCCTTGGAGACCTCGGCGATAATCTTGGGGTCCTTGTAGTGGGTGGTGGCCTTCACGATAGCAAGGGCTCGTTGCTTCTGCAACTCGCGTCGTTCTTTCTCATCAACCACGTCCATATGCGCCTTGAAGATACCGGACCCCACGAATACGCCTTCGGCCCCAAGCTGCATCATAAGAGCGGCGTCGGCGGGCGTGGCTATGCCCCCAGCGGCGAAGTTGACCACCGGCAGGCGTCCCGTCTTGTGGACCTCGAGGACCAGCTCATAGGGCGCCCCCAGGGCTTTGGCCTCGGCCATCAGCTCGTCCACCGGCATCCCTTGAATACGCCGGATTTCCGCCTGCACCGTGCGCATGTGGCGGACGGCCTCGACGATATTTCCGGAGCCGGCCTCGCCCTTAGTGCGTATCATAGCCGCCCCTTCAGCGATGCGTCGTAGTGCCTCACCCAGGTCCCGGCAGCCGCACACGAATGGCACTTTGAAATCGTGTTTATAAATATGATGGCTCTCGTCGGCGGGAGTAAGCACCTCCGATTCGTCTACATAGTCAACCCCCAGGGCCTCCAGCACCTGGGCTTCCACGAAATGGCCGATCCGGCACTTGGCCATGACTGGTATAGTCACCGCGGACTTGATCTCCTCTATTTTCTGGGGGTCACTCATGCGAGCCACACCCCCGGCGGACC
Organism: Dehalococcoidia bacterium; assembly: GCA_030691805.1. Taxonomy (GTDB): domain Bacteria; phylum Chloroflexota; class Dehalococcoidia; order JAUYDP01; family JAUYDP01; genus JAUYDP01. Next base: position 1,757 of record JAUYDP010000271.1, read on the forward strand.
GGATGTCCGCTGGTACCCGCTCCAGGGCCATGACCGCGCAGGCCCCTGCCTCCTCCGCGATGCGGGCGTGTTCGGCCGTCACCACGTCCATGATGACGCCGCCCTTGAGCATCTGGGCCAGCCCTCTCTTGACTGTCCAACTTCCCTGTTCCATAACCCCCTCCATCCAGAGCCTTTAGATTCCGGCTATCTTTCTTTAGCGTTTAGTTAAGACCATTTTACAATTCTGATTCGTGGTTGGCAAGGCGGAGCGCTTGGTTGTGCTTTGTGGTGCTTGGTCGTGCTTTATGGTGGCTTGGTTGTAGTTTGATGGTGGCTCAATAGTGGTTCGATTGGGGTTTGGGGGTGTGCATAACGCCGTTCAAATGAAATATGTAAGGCCTCCGATTGAAAGGTTGCAATATAGTTTGCTACGATAGTCTTAGCCTTGCTATAATGGCGGCAATCGTATCGAGAAGCCGCCGTTTTTTTCGAGAATCTTGGTGCGGGCGCTTATAGCAGAGAAAGAACTGGCGCTCCTCCACCCGGAGCTCAGTGGAAGCATAGACACAAGGCCAAAGAACCACAACGGAAGAACGATTGAACCACCACCGAATAACTATCGAATAACCATTGAACCGCCATTGAACAACAACCAAGCACAACCAAGCACAATAAAGCACGATCAAGCACCATGCGCATTATGAAAAAACTCCTTTCGGGCAACGAGGCCCTGGCCCTTGGGGCCTACCACGCGGGCGTGCGGGTAGCCGCGGCCTATCCGGGAACCCCCAGCACCGAGATACTAGAAGCCCTGGCGGGTTACCCAGGAATATATACGGAGTGGTCCACCAACGAGAAGGTGGCCCTGGAGGTGGCCCTGGGGGCCGCCCTGGGCGGGGTCCGGGCCATGTCCTCGATGAAGCACGTGGGACTTAACGTGGCGGCTGACCCGTTCTTCGGCGCTTCGGTAACAGGTATCCAGGGCGGCCTGGTGGTCGTCTCGGCCGACGACCCCGGCATGCACAGCTCTCAGAACGAGCAGGACAACCGGCACTACGCCAGGTTCGCCAAGGTCCCCATGCTCGAGCCTAGCGACAGCCAGGAGGCGTACGACCTGATTATCCTGGCCTTCGCCCTGAGCGAGGAATTCGACACGCCTGTCCTGTTCCGCACCACTACCCGCATCTCCCACTGCAAGACGGTGGTAGAGGCGCCCGATAATCTGGCGCCCAAGGTCGGCGAAGCCAGATTCGTTCGAAACCCGTCCAAGTACGTTATGGTGCCCGGCTATGCTCGACCCCGCCATCGCGCCATGGAGGAGCGCATGGAGCGGCTGGCGGCGTACTCCGAAGTGTTTCAATATAACCGGGTTATCCCCGGCGAACCTAAACTGGGAATAGTTGCCAGTGGGGTTGCTTTTCAATATGCCCGGGAAGTCTTCTCGGATGCGTCTTTTCTGAAGCTAACCATGACCTATCCGTTGCCCGCCGAACTGGTGCGGCGATTTGCCTCTTCCGTCGAGCGCGTGATCGTCGTCGAGGAGCTGGACCCCTTTCTGGAGGACTCCATCCGGGCGCTCGGTATTCCGGTAGAGGGCAAGAGCCTCTTCCCGATAGTTGGCGAGCTTAGCACTGAAGTGGTAGAGGAAGGTGGGCGAAAGGGGGGCCTGTTACCCCCGGCTCCCACGCCTTGGGGTAGAGGCTGGCGTCAAGATTCCGTGCAAGTCGCCGTGGAGGTAGGATGTCTGCCGACTGAAGTCGGCGCTACCGCAACCCAGCGCCGACTTCAGTCGGCAGACCCCGCGGGCCAGGGGAAATGCGACGCCCAGCCTGGAGACGGCGCGGCCGCGTCTCTACCCCTGAGGCCCCCAGTGCTCTGCCCGGGATGCCCGCACTCAGCTTGCTCCTTTGCCCTGAGGAGGCTTGGCTTCTACCGCTCGATGCCCACTAGCGGCCAGGCGGATGGGGGCAAGCTTCCCGGCTCGATGCGCCCTTCAGGATTAATTGTTACCAGTGATATCGGCTGCTATACTCTGGCCGTCTACCAGCCCCTGCTGGCCCTGGACACCTGCGTATGCATGGGCGCCAGCATTGGCATGGCCCTGGGGATGGAGAAGGCCGGAATACAGAATACCGTGGTCGCGGTCATCGGCGACTCCACCTTCTTGCACACGGGCATCCCGGCCCTGGTGGACGTAGTCTATAACCAGGGACGCACTACCGTCATAATCCTGGATAACGAAACCACGGCCATGACCGGGCACCAGGGACATCCCGGAATGGGTGTCAATGCCCGGGGCCAAAAGACCACCAAGGTATGCCTGGAGGACCTCTGCCGGGGAATTGGAATAAAAGACGTTCACGTAGTGGACGCCTTTGACATGGAGCAAGTTAGCGCTACCATCCAGGGCTGCGTGGCCCGGGACGAGCCGTCAGTGATCATCGTCCGGGGAGACTGCCCGCTGCACGTGCGGGCACCGGGTGAGCCGTTCGCCGTTCGCCAGGAAGATTGTGACGGGTGCAATACCTGTCTCAGGGTTGGGTGTCCGGCGCTGGTGCGGGTTGGGAACAAGGTCACCATAGACCCAACCATGTGTGTAGGCGGCAACTGCGACGTCTGCGCCCAGGTGTGCCCGCGGGAGGCCATCGTCCTGGGGAGCCAGATCGAGGCCAGGGTTCAGGGACCAGGGTCCAGGGTGGGTTTAATGGAGTCTGAAGAATTGGTTGGGGGCTGCCCCCGAGACGTAGGGGTGGACGTCCCCCGGCCAGAGGAGAAGGAATGATGGTCACGGGCTGCCCCGGAGACGTAGGGGCGGACGTTCCCCGGCCAGAGGAGAAGGAATGATGGTCACGGGCCGCCCCCGAGACGTAGGGGCGGACGTCCCTGTCCGCCAGGGGTGGGGCGGGGGGACGCCCCTTCTGGGCCGC